>JBAZFL010000029.1:0-12766 GCA_041653455.1 Clostridia bacterium | reverse complement strand
GTTAATCTCGCGGATGAGGATGCCCTAAAAAGCATGTTGGCAAAGCGCGGATTTACCGATTTAGGCATCCTGGAAGATAAAATCAGGTTGATTCGCGGTGAGAGCACGCAGAATACAGTTTACGATGCACGTACAATCAACATACATATATCCGAGTTGAAGCAGATGATTAACAATAACAATGAGTTACCTGCGAATCCATAGTTTATGTTTACATAACAGTCCTTATAGGACGTAAACTATGCAAGTAATCAATATCATTAAGTAATTAAGATTAAGGTGAAATGAATATGCAATTCACATGCCAAAGTAAATGCAAGAAGGGAAAGAAAACTATGAAATAATAGTATGTTCATGGTGTGAACAAATAAATTCTCTGGGGATAGCCCCCCTATGCCGGACATTAGCCGGGCACCCAAAATGCGATAGTTGGTATACTCCATGCGAAATTAACAAAAAGGACTTATGGGTAAAAAGAATACCAAAACAGCGGCATATAAAGCAGGAAGAAGGCGTCATTACGCTAGAAACCGTTTAAAGCGGCAAGATGTAATGGATAAATTAAAGGTACCAGGTTGTTCTTTGTGTGGATATTCTAAATGTAATAATGCTTTAGAGTTTCATCATATCAATCCAGATAAAGAACGCAAGCCAAGTCAAGCTGGAACAATAACTTCTTTATTAAAAGAAGTGTCGAAATGCATATTGGTCTGCGCTAATTGCCATAGAGAAATACACGCGGGGCAAATAGAATCACTTAGTCATGTTGAAACAGTGAAGGTGCGGAAACAAGAAGAACCTCCATTGTTGCGTTTAATTAATTCCTGATTTTTACGAAAAATATAAAAAGGGTTTATTGCTGCCTCCCTATAAAAAGGCAGGATTTAAGGAGGCCGAAAACACCAACGACCGGCATACTACCGTGATGACCACAGAGGCGATGAAGGTACTGTAGAGCTTGGGTCACTACAGGAGAATAGCCCGATTTACTGCGAGCGGCAAGTCTCTAAGTTGACGAAGTAGGCCATTTCTTTAATTATAAAAAGGGCTATCCGGGTATTTACCTTGAGTCGCCTCAACGGGTGTTGGGGGTTAGCCCTACAAAAAGGATTCACATGCCCAAGAAAGATAATATTCCTAAGTTTCGATTCAGCAAGAGAGTTGTTGTTCGTGGAAAGATGCGGATTATAGAGTCTGTATTGCAGTATTACGATAAGGGATGGAAAGATGTACCTGTGGTTGAAGATGAGCTGGATAGACGAATACTGGAATAGGCAGATATTGTTGATGAAGGTGAGAAGAGCAGACGAGTTAAGGGGATTGGATGAGTCGGGTAAAGCGGTTAATCGGGTTGTTTGTGAGGGACCGGGAAAGATTGGACAGGTGGATGAAGTTATATATACATCATCGGAACTTGTACGCAAAGGGGCAGGCGGAGTTCGGATTTGTAAAGGGGTTAGTTAGTCTACAGGCGATAATGATAACGTGGATGTTTTTGAAGACCACGTTTCCGTTTTTAGATAATTGGATGTTTTTCACGTTTGCGCCAGTGTTAGTTGTGTTGAAGATAGTTTTACATTGGGTGTTGGGTTACTGGTGGGAGATGAACAATTTTTATGATCGTGAGGCGGATTGGGCAAACACAAGGAATCCGGTATTGAATGGACTGGATAGGAAGATATTAAAGACAGATGAACAAGAATAAGACAATCGTTGATATTTGCGTTGAGAGTGGATTTATCAGGTCGAAGAGTGAGGCAAGGCGGCTGATTAAACAGGGCGGGTTGTATGTGAATGAAGAGAGGTTAGATAAGGATAGGCCGGTAGGATTGAAAGATTTTAGTTTATCTAGGGTTGTTTCCAGAAAGGTAAAGGATGTCCAATAAGGCGATAGAGCAGGCAAAGAAGAAACTCGCTGAACTTGAGAAGGTAATGGCCGACAATCGGATTTATCATTTCGATGGTTCTTTCTGGAAACCGAACCCGGCGCAACTTGCTCTTTTAAATGCGTGGAAAGACCCACAAAAGAAAGTGTTTAGTTTTTGCGGAGCGAACCGTATTGGCAAAACAACTTTGGGCGTTATCATTGCGTTATCTACTCTTTTCGGTGAATGGCTCTGGAATGGTGAAAAGATTGCGTTTCCCCATAGCGACCCACGAAAGGTCAGGTATATAGGTCAGGGATGGGAATCGCATGTTAAAGCCGTAGTGGAGCCGGAGTTAAAGAAGTTGTGGCCTAAGAGCCGCCGGGTAGAAACAAAGAAGAACAATCAGGGCGTTGACTATCTTTGGAAGGATTTGGCAACCGGAAGCGTTTTAGAGATACTTTCCAATAATCAGGAATCGGAATCGATGGAAGGGTGGTTCGGTGATCTGCTTGTTTATGATGAACCGCCTAAGAGAGATAATAGAATTGCCGCGGCGCGTGGTTTGGTTGACCGAAAGGGTAGGGAGTTATTTGTTGCCACGTTGTTAAAAGAAGCCTGGATACATAGAGAGGTTATAAAGGCACGGAAAGAAAATGGAGAACCAGACGATTCAGTATTTAATATTAACGCTGATATTTCTGTCAACATTGGATACGGATTGACACAGGAAGGTGTTGACCAATTTGCCAAAACATTAAGGGCTAATGAGAAAGAAGCACGTTTATATGGGAAACCTTCATATCTTGGCAATTTGGTTTTACCGGCGTTTAGCAGGGAAGTTCATTTACGCGACAGGTTCAAGGTTCCTTTGAATTGGATAGTTGATGTTTCGATTGACTTCCATCCGAGTAAGAAGTGGGCTGTTTTGTTCGTGGCTACTGACCCGAAAAATTACCATTATGCTGTGGACTTCATACATGAGAACGGAAACCCGAAATATATAGCCGAGGAAATCGTCAGGAAGGCGCAGGACAATCATTATTTCCTGAACTCGATAACTATAGACCCTTTAAGCAAGGGTGACGAAAATGCTCATTTAGAGGCGCAAACGGTATTTAAGATCATCGAGAAGGTGTTAAGGGCATATAATTACAAACTGGAAACAGCTTCGAAGGACAAAGACAACGGCATTTCGATACTTAATGAATGGCTGATGAGCGAAAACGAAATACCTTCGCTGTTCTTTTTTAAAGACCTGGGGACTGTAATTGAACAGATTGAAGACTGGATGTATGACCCGGATACATTAAAGCCTTCGAAGGAAAATGATGATTTTTGCGAGGTTTTATATCGTATAGCGTTACGGGCGAAACCGTGGAAAGACCCATACAAACGGAACGAAAGATTAAACACGTTGCCACCTGTGGATTTCGGGCATATTGCTTTTGGTTAAAATATGAAAGAAATTATTCTTACAAAAGGTAAAGTAGCAAAGGTTGCTTTCGGATGATAATTAAAGAAGCCATAGACGAGAAGACATTTAACGACATGGTAAGTCTTATTGTTGAACATCCGTATCCTGAAATTGATTGCCGGATTGATAAATACATAGAGCAATTAAGGAATTATCATGAAACAGATTTAGGATATAAGTTCTTCCGGTCATGGGTAGGTTATATTGACGAAGTTCCTGTGGGTTACATTTCAGGATTTCGAACATTATCGCCGAGAAGTGAGATTGTTGTCCATGACAATTATATAAGAATTAATTACCGCAGTATCAGTAATGACAAGAAGTTAGTTAAAGCAATCGTTGATTGGTCTTTGGAAACTGACACAAAAAGAGTTTCGTGGACTTCGAATAAGTCGGAAAGATTATGGAAAAGGTTTTTAAAAACCATGATTAAGAAAGACGTTAAGTTTAAAGAGCTTTATTTTGTTTCCTGCGAGGTTGCTTAATGGGAAAGGATTTCACGCCGGTATTTAAAGCGGTTGTTTTGGGGGCTATTGCAGCAGCAACAGTTTATGGTGCAGCGGCAGCACCGGCAGCGGCGGCTGGAGGGACAACTGGTGCGGCAAGTTCCGGCGCTGGAATGAGTATGACTGCGGCGGGAACTTCTTACACAGCAACAGCAGCGGAAACAATGTCTGGTATATCAGCAGGTGCAGCGGGAACAGGTGCAGCAGCGGCTGGAGTTGGTGCTGGTGGAGAAATCTTATCTGGTGGTGGAGCTGACATTCCTATATCCGGGGCAAGTGCAGCGGGTGCAGAAGCAGCCGGTTCCGGGCTTACTCTTTTACAAAAAGCTCAATTAGGTTTAACCGGACTTTCTCTTGCCAACAATATTGTTTCCGGTCAGGCGGCACAGAAAGCGGCAGAGGAAGCGGCGGCACAACAGGCGGCGGCTTATGAGGCACAAGTTAAAGCTGCGGAAGAAGCACAAGCAGTAGAAGCCACAACTTTATTGACTACCACCAAGAAACGGGCGGCGGCAGCAACACAAAATATTAAGACAGGCGGTCAGGGTGTTTTAGGTGCGGCTCCGGTAACATTAAAAACTTTATTGGGTGCTTAATGGGTTGGCATGACGCAGTAAGAGTAAGGGACGAAAACGGAGTACCTTACGGAATAAAACATGAAGGGAATAGGCCGAATATAACCAACTACGTTTGGGATACGGCCTCTCTTGCTTGGGTGCGAATGACACAGCCCTTAGTTAATACAGACACTCTTGCCGTTACAATGGCAGGGGTAGCCACAGAATCAACTTTGCAGGACATTTATAACCGTACTTCTCAAGATGTTGACGATGATCTTATAGTAAAAGAACAAGCATTGCCACTGGATATTGTTGAAAATTATTTGTTTTCTAAAACAGATGATTCATGGAAAAGATCGCAATGCAGTACAGATGGTTATCAGTTTGTCCGGGTGATGGGTTTATATAATACTACCGGGTTCGGGATATGTGATGAATCGGCCAATGCAATTAAGGCGTCAATGCTCGGAAAGACCGGTGATTCGACATATCAGATGCCAAGAATTGATGCCACCACGCACACATTACAAGCAATAGACCACGAACATTATGAAATACATGCTGGAAATCATTTCTTTTATTCTGATAGGGCAACGCTGGCATCGGCAGGAACACAAGAATATATGTTAACAACGCCCAATACTACAAAATGGGCGCATATGAAGTTTCTGGTCACAGGTTCAGCGATTACTCAAATTGATATTTACGAGGGTGCGGATAGAACAGGAGCAAGTGAAACAACAGTCTTTAATAGTAATCGTAATTCTTTAACAGCGGCAACCGTGACTGTTCACAAAGGGACAAGTGGCGGGACAACAGACGGCACTTTAATATGGACAAGAAAAAGCAGTTCAGCAACGAATCAATCAATAATGGGTATGGAATCAACGCAAGCCGGTGAAAAAATATTAAAACAGGCAACTAAGTATTTAATGCGTATAACTTCCGGTACGGCTGATAATTTAATAAACCTACAGCTTGATTGGTATGAACACATAAACAGGACGGCATAATGGCTAATTACATGACAGTATCTCGGAAGTGGGATAATCCCAAAATATCAATAGGGGTTAGTAAAGAGGGCATTTCTTTAGCAATGGACATGGAAGATTTTAAGACGGCATTAAGTAAAGAAATGGGTTCTGTTACTTGGGTATTTTCCAAAGTAGAATTTGAAAAGCGTCTTAAAATCGCAATAGATAACATAATTTCCGGTATAAAAGAAGAGAGCATTAAGGTGGTATAATGCAACTAACGAAAGAAGAAATAAATGCTTGTGTAGAAAAAGCAGAAAGTTTACAGGCAGATAGGACAGAGGCAGAGTCTGTATGGCGGCAAGTAAGAGATTACATGCTGCCGAATCGTCCTAGTTTTACCACTGACAATGAAGATACTAATGCGGTCATGGCAAATATATTCGATGGTACGGCGATTGACGCGATTAATGTATCAAAAGCTGGCATCAACGGAATGCTAACTAATGCCGCTTTGCCGTGGTATTCCATCGAAATGGAAAATCAGGAACTAAACAAGGACGAAAATATACGTCAAGCATTACAGGAAGTTAACTCCGTGATGCCGGTAGAGTTTCATAATAGCAATTTTTATACCAATATTGATGTTGTTTACGAAGAAGCTATCGGCTACGGGCAATCATGTATATTTATTATAGAAGGGAAAAAGACAGCCTTAAACTTTCATCCTGTACCGTTAAAGAACGTTTTTACAGAAGAAGATTCGGATGGGAATATTGATACTGTTTATAGATGTTTCCAATACACCAAAAAGCAGATTGTTCAGAAGTGGGGCGAAGATGCTCTTTCCACGCAAATGAGAGCAAGCAAGGATGATAAAAAGAAATATAGAATAATTCACGCTGTTTATCCGAGAAAAGATAGAGAAGTAACCAGTAAGGGTGAATTTAAAGACGATAAGTATAACAAAAAATTTGTTTCTGTATATATAGAAAAAGAAGAAAAGCATATATTTGACGAAGGCGGTTATGACGAGTTCCCTTATGCCGTACCGAGATTATTTCTTGCGGAAGATGGATATGGACGGGGAATGGGGTGCAATGCCCTGCCTGATGTCAAGATGCTTAATTCGATGGAAAAGACAGGGTTAAGGGCATGGCAAAAGGCAGTTGACCCGCCGACACAGGGACCGGATGAAGGGACAACATTACCGATAAAGACCGGGCCCGGAGGACATACTTACAATTCAAATTGGGATAAGCCGGGAAGTGAAATTAAAACTCTTTATCCTTCCGGTACTTTCCAAAATCTTCCGACTTTTGAGCAGAAATGCGAAGCAAAACGTAATCAAATCAGAGAGTTCTTTTTTTATAAACAATTTAGGACGCAGCAGGAAGGACAGCCGAGAACGGCACAAGAAATCATTCAGATTGCTTCAGAGAACTTGAAAATTCTCGGCCCGTTGCTCAATCGCTTTACAGAAGAACTTTTAAAACCGATTATAAGCCGTTCCTTTAGTATTTTGCTTAGGGCGGGTAGATTCCCCAAGCTAGCTCAATTAATAGCACAGGGACAGATTCAGACTAGTTTTAAGATAGTTTACTTATCGCCTATAGCTAAAGCGCAAAGACTATACGAAGCACAGGAACTTCAAAACGCTTTGAATTTATTAATTCCAGCAGCGCAGGTTGACCAGACGATTTTAGATAACTTTGACGGAGATAAATACTTCCAGAAGATTTCCGGTCTTTATCCGGTAGTAACAGACATTGCCAGAAGCGAAGACCAAAAATTAGGAATCAGGAACGCAAGAGCAGAAGCACAGGCGAATGCACAGGCACAGGCAAATGCAATGGCCACAGTGGAAGGACTTAAAACAGCATCGGAAACTGAACCTGATACAGGATTACTCGGCGCGTTAAGTGGAAATGTGGGAATGCAATGAAATTCATTCAAACGGCGATAGCAGATGCGGAAATGATTAAGATCGGCAACGGTTTATTGTTAATGCAATACCTGAAAGGTCAGGGATTAAATCCACTTGGTGATATTTTTAGAGAGAAACGAAAAGGTGTAACGATTTACACAGAAAGGTTAAACGATGAAAAACCAAGATCAAATGAAGAAATACCAGCGTTGGCGTGAGGTCTTTGGAACTGAACCGGGCAAATTAGTCTTAGCGGAATTGTGCCGTATATGTGGTTACGATTATCACGGAATAACTACCGACATCAACGGAATGGTTGACCCTTCAATGTTGGCGGTTAACGCCGGTAAGCGATCTGTTTATCTGGAAATAAAGAAGAACCTGACCGAACCTAAAGACTTGCCGGAGAAGACAGATGAAGGTTAATGAGTTAATCAGCAAGATAAAGAATGATGTTGAAAATAACATCTTCAATAAAAGCGATGAGTTAGTAATAATTGGATTAAGAATCATAGAACTTTTAGAAGAACAGAAAGGAAAAGAAAATGCCGGAAGATGTGAACAACCCAAACCCAAGCGCACCAGTAAACCCAGACCCAAACGCAAACCCTTCTCCACAAGACCCGGTTGGAAGCCTCCCGTTAAAGGAGATGTTGCCGCCTGACTTGCAGTCAGAGAAAGAGTTTGACAATTACAAAGATGTTGCTTCACTGGCAAAGGCTCATCTTGAAACAAAGCGATATGCCAGTAGGTTAAGGAATGAAAAGTTAAGCGTTCCAACGGATAAATCTTCACCGGAAGAAATAGCGGCATTCAATAAGGCTATCGGTGTTCCTGATAATCCAGACGGATACGAATTGCCGGTGCCGGAACTTCCAGAGGGGATGCAGTTTGACGAGGAAAAGACAAACAAATTTAAGGCATTAGCTCATGCAAAGGGAGTACCTAAGGCGGCATTTCAGGCATTGTATAATGAATACGTTGCCGACCAGAAAGCGCAATACGAAGCGCAGGCACAGGCAGCAAATGATTTCAGGGAAAAGACCACTGCTGAATTTAAAAAGCTGTGGGGAAAAGATTTTGATGCAAATCTGTCTAAGGCAGATCAATCGGGTCAGAAAGTTTTTGGGGCTGAATTTATGAAGCTCCTAAAAGATACGGGGTTAAACAATCACCCTACCGTCATAAAAGGTTTGTTTAAAATCTCCGAGGCAGTCGGGGAGCATTCCTTTGTCAGTGGCGGTGAAAAGGCTAATTCTTCCACTTCCGTATCATGGGAGAAGTTAGTCAGTATGAAAAATGACCCGCGATATTGGGACTCAAGCCGTCGGGACCTTGCTTATGTCAAAGAAGTCGAAGCGGCAAACGAAATATATTCTAAGGGGCGCGCAAGCTAAGCCTGATGATTCCAAAAGGATGAAACGCCCTTTATGGGCGTAGCTTAGACCATCTAGGAGGGTTGTGAGATGGGCAAGACCCGCAAGCAATATTTTATATATTTAAAAGCGCAGACTGGCCAAGCGGGTACAGGTAGCCAGACGAAGCCCTCCATTTTTTTATTGATTAGTGGGCGCGCAAGCTAACCCGAAACATTTAACCGATTAACCACGAAAGTACGGCCTCAAAAAAGTAAGGACGACCCGCTAAGGCAATCGTTCTCCTGAATGAGCAACCAAGCAGAAGTGTTTGTTTGTAATTTAAATAAGGAGAACGATTATGGCTAATACCATTGACCAGAGTTTTATAACTCAATATGACTCTGATGTGCATATGGCGTACCAGCAGTTTGGTTCCAAACTTCGCAATACCGTACGCCTCAAATCACTTAACCCTGGACAGATTGCATCTTTTCCGCTTTTGGGTAAAGGTACTGCTACCGATAAAGCCCGAAACGGCGATGTTGTGCCGATGAACCCTGTCCACAGTAATAAAACCGTAACCTCAACCGACAAATACGCGCCGGAATACCTCGATAGCCTTGACGACATCAAAAACAACATTGATGATCGTATGCTTTACGCACGAACTGGTGCCGGAGCATTAGGTCGCGAAGTTGACTCTCGCCTATTTACCGTAATGGATGCGGTAACTACCCTTACCATTGATGCTGGCGGCGTTGGTCTTACCAAGAACAAACTTTTGCAGGCAATTTCCAAACTGAATTCCTACGATGTGCCTGATGATGGAGACCGTTGGGGTGTTCTTGGAGCGCAGGCGTGGGAGGAATTTATCAACATTACCCAAGTTTCCAGCAGGGATTATGTGAATAACCTCAACTGGACGCAGGGTACGCAGGTCATTAACTGGCGTGGAATCAAATGGTTCTATCACAGTGCCTGTCCTCTTTCCACTACTACCCGGTCTTGTTTCCTCTATCACCGGACTGCTCTCGGTCTTGCGGAAAATAAGCAGATTACCACCATGATTGATTGGGTTCCCCAAAAAGCGGCATGGCTCATTGACTCGATGATGAGTTGCGGCGCTGTGGTAATTGACGAATACGGCATCGTGAAGATTGCAGCGGATGAATCATCCACGGCATTGTTGGCATAGGGAGGTGATACTATGGCTTTTGCAGCATCAGGTTTGAATTGTATAGCGGTAGGGCCTACCAAAGTTTATACCTACTACACTACAGACACGCTAACTTCGGCAAGCGTTCTGACTAATTTCAACACCACTAATTGTCCGGGTATGGCCGTGGGAGATCGTATCGATATTTGCCACAATACTTATGCGCTTTTTGCGCCTATTCGTATTACGGCAATTGATGCAACTTCTTGCACCTATACCGGCGTTACGGCGTTGGCTTAACCTTTAACAAGGGCGGGGCTTTGTCCCCGCCCGGAAAGGTCTTTATGTTCGGCGATTTTTATATATTCTTATTAGTCGGCTGTATTCCCTTTTTCTATTGGCAGCAAAGGGAAGAAGGAAGAAATCTTGTGGGAGCATTGATTACAGGATTCTTTTTAATACTTTGGCTATTGACCAACACGGTTCCCATAAGTTGGGATACGCCGACTATTGCTGTTTTCTGTTTTACTCTATGGATGATTGCGTCAATGTTCTGGACTAATTCACGACAAAGCAGCAAGGATATTTATACTATTGTTTGTTGCTTGGTTATTTTCCTTGTTGCGCGGAGAATGACGTTTGATATTTTGATGCCAATTTTATTTGTCCCCGGTTTAGTGTTCGCAGGAGTAAGTCTGTATTATCATAACATTGTTATAAATAAAGTGGAAGATCAGCGTTTAAAGTGGCCTATATTTGGAAATTCAAATCACGTTGGGGCTTTCCTTTTGGTTCCGTTATTTGTTGGATTGTGGCTGTCCTTTAATGTGTCATGGATGATATTTCCTTTTACAGTGGTTATCGGTATAGCCATAGCATTAAATCAATGCCGTGGAGCGCAATTAGGAGCGATTATAGGGCTATTATTCGTGGCATCCATGCAGGTGAAATGGATGGTAATTGCTTTTCCGATACTGTTTATAGCTGCCATGATTATATATCGTAAACGTATAACTTCTATTGCTCATAGATTTGCTGTTCTTATTGCCGCACTTTTCATCATTAAGAAAGCTCCTATTGCCGGACATGGTTTAAGGACTTTCCGGCGTGAATATCCCAATATCATTCCAGAACTTTTGGAAAACAAATTCACTAAATCAATTTTTACTAAAGACGTTCGGAAAGACAAAAGAACCTCTGTCATCGAGCAGAATAGCTCTCATCGTATTCATAACGATATGATGGAAATAGTCCTTGAGCTTGGATTAATCGGTTTGTTTCTTTTCCTTTTAATATTTCAATCCTTGTCATGGGATAACTACTTTTTCGCAGGAGCAATAATAGCCTTTTCCGTGCATGGCTTTTTCTTCTTTCCTTTGAGGGAAGCGCACACAGCGTTCCCCTTCTTTGCGTTGCTTGGTGCAATGGCAACTACTAACGCAATAGTTATGGCAATAAATCCGATTATTGCCGTTACTTTGATTTTTATTGTTGCCCGTATATCCTATGAGATTGCGGTTAAAATACTCGGTCTTTCTTACTTCCAGCAATATTGCAAAATAGGTGTATTGCCTAATTCAGAAGATAAAAAGAAACTGGAGCAGAAACAGTTTTTCATTAATAACGCAATTAAATGCGATCCGTATAACAATGTATATCTAACCGAGGGAGATTTTATAAATGCGTTAACAAACAAGGAACTGGCTTTCCAGTATATCTCACGATGCATGGAAAACACGGACGGCGGAAAAGTAAGGTGGGGAATATCCGACCAATACGCAAGGGCTTTATTGAGATTGGGCGGTTTTGGTGTGGCGAAATTAGCCCTTAATTATTCATTACATATTTGTCCAGGTTTTCAGCAATCTAAAGACTTGCTGGAACAAATAAACAATTTAGAACGTACAAAGGTAGCATAAATGGCCTCTAATGTAGAAATCTGTAATAACGCTTTGTTTATGTTGGGGTCAACAGCGATATTAGCATTGACCGATGATAACGAAAGAGCGCGGTTATGTAATGGGAGATTAATCTATAACCGTGATGCTTTGCTCCGTTCTTATCCGTGGAATTTCGCAATGAAACGGGCGGAACTTGCACAAAGTGCAACCACTCCAACATGGGAATTTGATTATCAGTATGCATTGCCGACCAATCCTTTATGCCTGAAAGTTCTAAGCATGGAAGAAGATTATGTTTATAAAATAGAGGGACGCTATCTTGTAACCGATTCCGCTACGGCAACAATACTTTATACGGCACAGATCACCGACCCGAATGAAATGGACGTTCTTTTTCGTGAAGCATTGGCGGCAAGGATAGCTTCCGATATTTGTTATCCACTGACAGGTAATTCAACGCAGCAAGATTTGATGTTGAGACTGGCGGAACAGAAATTAAGACAGGCAAAGAGCAATGACGCTCAAGAAGGAACTCCAGACTCTTTAATAGATGACACTTTTATTAATGCTAGGTATTAATGAAGACTAATCAAGTATTGACTAATTTTACGGCGGGGGAATTTTCACCACGGCTTAACGGGCGCGTGGACATATCCAAGTATTACAATGCTTGTCGTACATTAAAAAACATGATTGTTTTTCCTCATGGTGGTGCGTCCAGACGCTTTGGAACTGTGTATGTAGCGGAATGCAAGGACAGCACGAAGAAGGCAAGATTAATACCATTTCAGTTTTCCACTTCACAAGCCTATATTATTGAAGCCGGGGAAACTTATTTCAGGTTTTACAAGGATAACGGAACAATTACTTCCGGTCTTTTGCCGTATGAAATAACAACACCTTATACAGAAGATCAACTTGCGACAATTAAATTCGCTCAAAACGCTGACACTATGCGTCTTGTCAATCAAGCCGTAGCTCCACAAACACTAACGAGAACCGGGCATACTTCGTGGACTTTAGCTACAACCACTTTTATCGC
>JBAZFL010000028.1:0-13000 GCA_041653455.1 Clostridia bacterium | reverse complement strand
TTCCACTGTGTATATGCCGCTTTCAACATGCCAGTCAGATATATATGTATTCCAATATGCGAAAGCTGACTTGTCCAACTCGAATATTATGTTTTTTTCTTCCATAGGTTTTAAGTTTACTTTTACAAACTGTTTGAGTTCCCTTACAGGTCTGAATACTATATCAGAGGAAGCTTTAATATAAAGCTGAACAATCTCTTTTGCTTCTGTGTGGCTCGTATTCTTAATTTTGAATTTTACATTGAGAAGCTCATCATCCCGCATTATGGATTTATCAAGGGTAAGATTGGAATACTCGAATTTAGCATAAGAGAGTCCATATCCGAAAGGAAATGCAACTTGTTTCTTTGCTGTATCATAATATCTGTACCCGACATATATGCTTTCTCTGTATTCAGTAACCTTATTTTTAGCAAACCAGTTGTATGAAGGGTTGTCCTCTAATGCTTTTGGAAAAGTTTCAGCCAGTTTCCCGCAAGGGCTAAAGCTTCCGAATACCAGATCATATACCGCTCCTCCGTTATTCTGTCCAGTCAGATACATAAGAAGAGCTCCTTTTACCAGCTTCATCCACGGCATAACTACTGCACCGCCTGTATAAATTACTGCGATTGTCGATTTGTTAGCGTTACAGATGCTTTCAATGAGCATCGTATGAGATGGTGGGAGTTCAAGATGAGTCCTGTCATATCCTTCAGATTCATAAGCGTCAGGAAGACCTATAAATACTAAAGCTACATCACATCTTTTTGCTGTTTTTACTGCTTGAGTTAAAAGCTGCATATCAGGCATATCGCTTTTTGCATCATATCCTTGAGAATACTCGAAAGATACTCCTTTATCGGTAAATTCATCTATTACACTGTTTACTCTATATGAAGCGACATGAGAGCTCCCGGCACCTTGATATCTGGGTGATTTTGCGAATTCTCCAATCACTGCAACTTTGGCATTTTTCTTAAGAGGAAGGATATCATCATTTTTTAATAGTACTGCGCTTTCACGTGCTACTCTCCTTGCAAGCTCATTGTGTAACTCCATATCGCAGGAAGCTTTTTTTACATCTTCAGAAGCTAATACTAGCGATATTATTCGTGTTGCGCATTTATCAACAGCTTTTATATCCAATAGCCCTTTTTTAACTGCTTCAACTATAGATTCATCATTATCAGGACCTGAATAAGGCATTTCAAGATCAAGTCCCGCTTCTATTCCTTCTACTCTGTTATTTACAGCACCCCAGTCCGAAATTACTGCTCCTTTGAATCCCCATTCATTTCTGAGTATTTGAGTAAGGAATTGTTTGCTCTCAGATGCATATGTGCCATTTATCTTGTTATATGAACACATTATAGTCCATGGTTGGGCATTTTTTACAGATTCCTCAAATGCAGGAAGGTATATTTCCCTTAATGCTCTTTCATCCACAATAGAATCTGAAACCAATCTTAATTTTTCCTGATTATTAGCCAGATAGTGCTTCAAAGAAGTCCCTACATTCTTGCTCTGTACACCATTAATATATTCTTTTGCCATAGATGAAGTAAGATATGGATCTTCGCTGAAATATTCAAAGTTTCTTCCGCAAAGAGGAGACCTTTTTATATTCACTGCCGGGCCTAACAGAATCGCGACTTCCTGCTCTATGCACTCCTCACCTAAAGCTTGTCCCATCTCAAACATCAGTTCTCTGTCAAATGAGCAAGCACTAGTGACAGCTGGCGGAAAACAAGTTGCAGGATAAGATTCGTTTATTCCTAAGTGATCTGATTCATCTTTCTGCTTCCTTAATCCATGAGGCCCATCTGTCATCATAATTGACGGGACTGATAAATCCTCAATTGGTTTCGTATGCCAAAAATCTTTTCCAGAACATATTGCTGCTTTCTGTTCCAAGGTCATTTTTGCAGTTATCTTTAGAGCCTCATTTACATACTCTTGTTTTATTGCATACTGTGTCATTTTGAATACCTCCCTTCAAGAAGCTAGCCTGTTTACGCTCCAGTTGTACTTCTTTGATTGTTCTTCAGCTCAGCCTTTAAATTAAAGATGACGAATAATCGTTTTTATACAAAGGCGACCTCTCCATATGCCAAACCTGTTACTATTACTGCTAATATTTTATTGCTTCTATACCTTGCCTGTTATTTATAACATTAGTTTAATTTCATATAAATGTCAATATGATGCAATTTTCTGCATTAAAAAACCGCCTCATAAAGGCGGTCTGTAAGCATATTGCTCTTTTTTATTGCTCTATAGTAATCTTTTTCTCTTCTTCCTTGAAGTAATCTTCGTAGTAAGCATTTCTTTCGTCTTCCTTCATCTTGTTAGCCTTATAGAACATGAAGAATGCTGGAGCAAGGAATACTACTCCTACAACATACCATAGCCACATATGCCATCTTGCCATATACTGCTCGTTCATATATACAAGTCTCATGAACATCCCAAAAGTAACTGCTTCGAACCCTATAGCGAAAACTACAATAGCCATCTTCATTAATTTTGAACTTTTGCTGCTCTTATCATCCATTTAAATATGTACCTCCTGCATGTAGCATTAACATACGATTTACTTGGTAAATTATATCATCGTGCCTACAAGTTGTCAAACGATTTGCGCTGTTTTTAAATCTTTGTTCAACTTGCATAATTCTATGTTTTAAAATATATGTAATTTACTATATTCTAACTGAAATGCCTTTGTCTCTAAGTGCTACTTTTAGTTCTGTTATGTCTAATTCGTGAAAATGAAAGAGAGAAGCTGCTAAAGCGGCGTCCGCTTTCCCAATAGTCAGCACATCATAAAAATCTTGAATCTTTCCTGCTCCGCCTGATGCAATTACCGGAATATTAACAGCTCCAGATACCATTTCAGTGAGCTTAAGTTCAAATCCTTTCTTTGTCCCATCAGCATCCATAGAAGTAAGAAGTATCTCTCCTGCACCAAGCTCTTCACATTTTTGCGCCCATTCAACAACATTCCATGATGTTTTTTCCCTGCCTCCGTTTATATATACGGCATATGTTCCATCTTTTTCTTTTTTTGCATCTATAGCAGCAACAACACACTGTGAACCAAACATCTCACTTGCATGTGATATGAGAGGAGGATTTAGTATAGCTGCGGTATTAACAGATACCTTGTCTGCTCCTGCTCTTAATAATGCGGTAAAATCCTCAATAGTCCTTATACCTCCCCCTACTGTGAAAGGTATAAATACCAAAGAAGCGACTTTTTCAACCATTGAAAGCGTTATATCCCTCTTTTCATATGACGCGGTTATATCCAGAAAAACCAGTTCATCTGCACCTTTTGCATTATATGCTTTTGCAGTCTCAACAGGATCTCCGGCATCGATAAGATCCAGAAAATTAATCCCTTTTACTACTCTGCCTTTATTGATATCCAGACATGGTATTATCCTTTTTGTGTACATTATATTCTCCTCTTTTGAACTATCAGGTTTGACAGGCAAAAAGCTCTTCCAGACTTATTTTGCCTTCATAAATAGCTTTACCGGTTATTACACCGTATGCTCCTGCTTTCTTCACATCTGATATATCCTGCATATCTTTTATACCGCCTGATGCTATTACATCCAGCCCGGTTCTATCAATCATATCTTTTAATGCAGCAATATTTGCACCTTTTAAAGTGCCATCTTTCGAAATATCAGTATATACAATGGAACAGACACCTAATGCTTTCATTAATAAAGCTGTGCCAACTGCATCCTGTCCGCTGTCTGAAGTCCATCCTTCTGTAGAAACGAATCCATTAAATGCATCAATTCCAATAACGATTCTCTCTTTGTATTTTCCCACAGCTTCTTCAACCAGTGAAGGATTCTTAATCGCGGCAGTTCCCAGTATTACCCTGTCAGCTTTAGCCTCCATCATTTCATCTATTCTTTGCATAGTGCGGACTCCACCGCCTGTCTGAACCAATAATCCTGATTCAATGCATATCTTTTTTATTACATCAATATTCTCAGACCTGCCGGTCCTTGCACCATCAAGGTCCACAATATGTACATGGGTAGCTCCGGCTTTCTTAAAAGTCAAAGCCATCTCCAGAGGATCATCAGAGTAATGCGTGACTTGGTTATAATCACCTTTGAAAAGCCTTACGCAATTGCCATTAAGTATATCTATTGCCGGATAAATAATCATTTTCCCACCCATTTTTTTAATAACCTTATACCGTCGTCTCCACTTTTCTCAGGATGAAACTGGCAGGCCAGGATATTGTTTTTTTCAAAAGCTGATGCGAATTTATGCCCATATTCAGTATATGCATAGTACTCTTTTTCACTTGCCATTTTCTCAGTCGTACTTATACAGTCAGAATAATATGAGTGAACAAAATAGAAGTATCTTCCATTAAATTCCTTTAAAATCTGTAGTGAATTACAGCATTCGATGCTGTTCCAACCAATCTGAGGTACTTTTAACCCAATATTATTTTTGAATTTTTTAACATGCCCTTTTAGTATGCCCAGACCTTCTATTGAAGTATTATCGGATTGTTGAGAAAAGTCTTCTTCAGAAGATTGAAATAACAGCTGGTATCCAAGGCATATCCCCATAAAACTTTTACCTTCATTAATTTGTTCGATAACAGCCTGGTCCATATTGTTTTTCCTTAAATTATCCATAGCTTTTGAAAAAGCTCCGACTCCAGGTAGAACTATCCTATCATACTTTTTCAGTTTATCAGGGTCCTTAACTACTTTTGCATCGCATTGAATAAATGAAAAAGCCTTTAGTATGCTTCCTATATTACCCATTTCATAGTCGATTATCGCTATCACTTTACAAGCCTTTCATATGCTTCTTTGTATTTCTCCAATGTCTGTGAAATTACATACTCATTAAGTTTAGGTGCTGGAGGATTCTTATCCCATCCGGTTGTTTCAAGATATTCCCTAAGATACTGCTTGTCAAAACTCTTTTGCGCGCGTCCGGGAACATATTGCTCAGCATCCCAGAATCTTGATGAATCCGGTGTAAATATCTCATCAGCAAGTACAAGCCTGCCATCAAGCATCCCGAATTCAAACTTTGTATCTGCTATAATGATTCCTTTTTTCAAAGCATACTCACTTGCCTTAAGATAAAGCTCAATACTCTTTTCCTTTATCAGACTAGCTGTTTTTGAACCAACAATTCTTGCAGTTTCTTCATATGAAGTGTTTATGTCATGTCCTTCGTCTGCTTTTATAGAAGGAGTATATATAGGTTCATCAAGCTTATCAGCTTGCTTAAGGCCTTTTCTTAAAGGTATATCACATATGCTGCCTTTTGCGTTGTATTCCTTTAACCCGCTACCTTCTAGATATCCTCTGACTATACACTCAACGGGAAGCATTTCAATCTTTTTTACCAGCATAGATCGGCCTTTGAAATATTCCTCTTGATTAAAAGGAGAAGGAAATTTGTAAAAATCTGCAGTTATCATATGGTTGTCAATAATATCTTTGGTGTATTCAAAGAAAAATGCAGAAATGCTGTTTAATATTATGCCTTTTGATGGGATAGGTTCCTCAAACACACTATCGAATGCCGATATCCTGTCTGATGCGACCATCAGTATCTTGTCTCCAAGGTCATATAAATCTCTGACTTTTCCTTTTTTAAATGGTTTTATTTGCATTATATCTCTCCTTTTGTTGATGGTATGCCTTCTTCTTTATTGTCTATACTGACTGCCTGCCTTAAGCTTCTTGCCAGGCCTTTGAATATGCTTTCAGCTATATGATGCCTGTTAGAACCATAAAGCACGTTAACATGAATATTCGCGCCTAAATTGTTGGAAAAAGCTACTATGAACTCTTCAATAGTTTCAAAATCCATTTCACCCATTCTGCCCTGGCTTACTGGGCAATTAAATACTGTATATGGCCTTCCGCTCAAATCCACAGTCACATTAGTTAAGGCCTCATCCATAGGTATTGACGCAAAACCATATCTGCAGATTTTTTCCTTATTGCCTAGTGCTTTCTTCATAGCAGAAGCTAATGTTATAGCTGTATCCTCAACAGTATGATGACAGTCTACAAAAACATCCCCAATAGTTCTGACATCTAAGTCTATAAGCGAATGCCTCGAAAAGAGCTCAAGCATATGGTTGAAAAAACCAATTCCAGTTTCGACTGCATATACGCCTGTACCATCAACATCGAGGGTTATTGAAATATCAGTCTCTTTTGTCTTTCTCTTAAATTCTGCTTTTCTCATTTAGCATAATCTCCTTTGCTCTTTCTATGAAGATGTCCATATCATTATCAGTTCCGATAGATATCCTAACATAATCTTGAATGTAGTTCCACTGTCTTATCAATATGCCTTTGTCTTTAAACTTGGAATATATTGAGTATGAGTCAAAACCTGTAAAACATACGAAAAGGAAATTGCTTTTTGAAGGCAGCACTTTGCATCCTAATTCTTTAAGTTTTACTGCAGTTCTTTCTCTTGTCGCAATAACGGCTGCGTTAATACTGTCAAAGTACTTCTGCTGTTTTATAGCTTCAGTCGCTCCAATCTGAGCCAGCCTGTCTATCGGATACGAGTTAAAGCAGTTCTTGATAGTATTTAAAGCATCAATAAGGAGTTTGCTGCCTATTGCATACCCTATCCTTAACCCTGCCAATGAATATGATTTGGAAAAAGTTCTTACTACCAGCAGATTGTCATAAGTATTAACATACTCTGCCATCGATTTCTGCTCTGCAAAATCCATATATGCTTCATCGACAATTATGAGTCTGTCTTCTTTCTTTTCCAGTAATGAGCAAATATATGAATCGCTCAGCAATTCTCCAGTAGGCGCATTTGGATTTGCGATAATGAGAGGTAGAGAGCACTTGCTTAAAACATCTTTATCAATCCCATACTCTTCATTCATTTTTAAAGCAGTAGGTTTCGCATCATAAAGCTTACAGTATACAGGATAGAAACTATATGTTACCTTTGGAAAAGCTACTTCTTTTTGCGCGAAAAAGGCATTGAATGCAAAAGCAAGCAGCTCATCTGATCCATTGGACACAAATACCATATCTTCACTGACATCATGTTTTTTTGCAATAACCGATACCAGATCCTTACAGGTAGGGTCCGGATACAATCTTAATGATGCATCAGCGCTGTTCTTAATTGCATCAAGAACTTTTTCTGAAGGAGGATAAGGATTCTCATTGGTGTTCAGCTTTATATATTTCTTATCGTTCAGCTGCTCGCCAGGAGTATATGGTTCCAGTTTTTTTAATATTTTCGAATACATTTCACTCATCTTTTTTCTCCATAAAACGTATATCAACAGCATTAGCATGTGCAGTTAATTCTTCACAAGTCGCAAAAAGTGATATTCCCTTATATGCTTTCTCCAAAGCTTTTTTATCATATTGTATTATGCTGCTTTTCTTCATAAAATCATAAACTCCAAGCACTGAGAAGAAACGAGCTGTTCCTGCTGTCGGCAAAGTATGATTAGGTCCGGCAAAATAGTCTCCTAAAGGCTCAGGTGAATATGGTCCTACAAATACTGCTCCTGCCTGTGTTACAAAATCAGAATAGAAATCCGCATCTTTAGTCATTATTTCTGCATGTTCCGGAGCACATTCATTTAAAACATCAATGCAATCCATTACATCCTTACCAACATATATAGCAGAATTATTCTTTAAGCTTTCTATAATAATATCCTTACGGCAAAGTTTATTAATCTGTATGGATATCTGTTGTTTAACCTCTTCTGCCAAAGACTCAGAAGTTGTAAGAAGTGAGGAAACTGAAAGCTTGTCATGCTCAGCCTGGCTAAGCATATCTGCAGCTATATATGACGCATCAGCTGTTTCATCAGCAATTATCATAATCTCAGAAGGTCCTGCAACCATATCTATACCGCAGTATCCATATACCATTTTCTTAGCATATGCGACATAAATGTTACCTGGGCCAGTTATCTTATCCACTTTCGGAATAGTTTCTGTGCCAAATGCCATAGCGAAAACAGCTTGTGCTCCCCCTGCTTTATATATCTTAGTTACATGGGCTTCGTTTGCTGCGACTATTCGTGCAGCATCAATAGGCGGAGGCGTGCACATGATTATTTCCTTAACACCAGCTACATAAGCAGGAACTGCATTCATAATAACCGATGATATTAGAGGCGCTGTACCGCCAGGTATGTATATTCCTGCTCTTTTTAAAGGAGTTACTTTCTGACCTATTCTTATACCTTCGCCTCTATTCCACAAAAAACTTTCCTCTTTCTGTTTCATAGAGTATGACGCGACATTCAGTATTGCCTGCTGTATTACTTTAAGTAATTCCTTATCTATCTGTTTATACGCATTTTTTATTTCTTCGTCGGTTACCAGTAGTTGATCAGGTCTCAGGTCAATCTTATCAAACTTGCTCGTATATCGTATTAAAGCTTCATCCTTATTTTTTCTAATATCCGCCATTATATCGAAAACAACATCATATACTTGCTGGTTATCTAGAAATCCATCCCTTCTTACCCTGTTGACAAAGCCTTTCCTGTCATATTCAAATAATGGAATCATTATTTAGCTCCTTTTTTAAAGCTTGAATAATATATGATATCTTATCAGTTTTCATATTCATGCTTACTTTGTTTACTATTAGGTGAGCGGATATATCGCATATCTTTTCCAGCACTGTAAGTCCGTTTGCCTGCAAAGTCTTTCCGCTTTCAACTATGTCTACGATAAGTTCAGAAAGATTGCATAAAGGTGCCAGTTCCACTGAACCATTAAGCTTTATAATTTCAACATTCTCATTCTTTACATTCCTGTAGTACTCATTAGCTATCTTAGGATACTTAGTCGCCACTCTTTTATTGATAATCTCATCAGTTCTGCCAAGATATTTTGCTTCCCCTGCCACACACATCCGACATGCCCCAAATCCAAGATTTAAAACATCATAAAGGTTCCTGGATTCCTCCATTAGCGTATCTTTGCCTACAACACCCATATCAGCAGCTCCGTATTCCACATAAACAGGTACATCTGCAGCTTTTACAAGAAAAATCTTAAGCTTATTAACTTCATCTAAATGTATCAGCTTCCTTGAATCCTCATCTATATCCTTACATGGTATACCGGATTTCTTAAATAGTTCAATAGTCTGTATTGCAAGCCTGCCTTTAGGCAATGCTATCTTTAGATATTCCACGTTTTCCTCCACTGTTCAAAATTCAGCTTTTCTTTTTTCCCATCCTTTATGACCAGCACTTCATCCACGCTTAAACAGCGTGCAGCTGTATTAATATTACGTTCCTTTATGTATCTTTCAACATCATCATCAGGCATAACCTGAAGACACATTTTTTCTTCAACATCTTTTATCACATCAAGAACCTTATCCCGCATATTAGTTGAAAAGGATACAACTTTTGAAAAATTGACCGATTCTTCATCAATTCCCTGTCTCTCAGCGGCTTTCATAGCCATTTCCAGACTGAGTGAGAATCCTGTCGCTTCCATCTGCTTTCCCATCTTTTTTGCGAGATTATCATATCTGCCGCCTGCTAAAACCGGAAAACCCATATGGTATGTATTACCATTGAATATCATTCCGGTATAGTAACCAAGTTTCTTTACCATAGAAAGATCCACTGTAATATATTGGCTTAATCCCATCTGGTCAAGTATGTCTAAAATATTTTTGAGATTATTTAACGCCTGAGCTGATCTTGAATTCAATTGTGAATCAAGCAGCTTGTCAATAAGCGTCCTATCTCCGAAATAACCTGTGATTGATTTAATATGCTCATTCGTACTTTCCTCAATTTTTTTTTCTTCAAGAAATTTAACTATTCCGTAACTATCCTTGCTATCAATCATCTTGGAGATTATTTCACATTCTTTTTGATTAAGAGATGCCTGCTGTGCAAGCCCATTGAAAAACTCTACCTGGCCTATCTGTATGGATATATCATTAATTCCTATTCTTTTTGCAGTATTTATAGCTAATTTTATAACCAAGGCATCATAATACGGATTATCACTTCCTATAATCTCTACTCCGCATTGAGTGAATTCTCTTTGTTTTCCTCCACCGAACTCATCAGCTCTGAAACATTTGGCTATATATGATGCTTTATATGGTAATGATTCATATTTTATTTTTGTTGCAGCAACCCTGCATGAAGGTACGGTCATATCCGGCCTTAGAACTAGAAGGCTTCCAGATTTATCTATAAGCTTGAATATATCCTGTTGGCTTACATATTCGTTTTCACCATAATACATATCGAAATACTCTAAACATGGAGTTTCTATTTCCATAAACCCATAACTATTGAAGAGTTTTCTTATCTTTTCTTCTTTATTCTTTTTAATGGAGCACTTTAAATCAGTTATATCATTCATGCCCTCTGGATTATGAAATGCCATTTCTTCTCCTTTGCTTTATTGCACTAAAGCGTTAAATTGCTAAAGTGTTTATATCTTACCACCTACTATTATACCCTGTCAACCCTTAAATTATAAAAAAACCGGGTTTCTACCCGGCTTTAAATTATAAATCTTTTTTATTGCTTTGACGCCATTATCTTGACTCTCTCCATAGCCTTCTTAACAGGAGGTATTGATAACAAAGCAACAGTTATTGCACCTTCTGCAAGAATATATGAATAGTTATATACTAAAGGATAAACTGATGTTAAGTTTTTCGGAAATGTCTCAGGTATCCATGACATGAAAAACAAATATCCGCCAATCGAATGAAACAAGCCTCGAGCCATTATCGCAACTAAATAACCTGTTATCAGTCCATTCTTCTTATCCCTGAAGAGTCCTGATAACCCTAATGCTGTAAAAGCAAACAGATAGTCAAAACATACCTGCCACAGGTTAATTATATATGGGCCTTGAAGAAACTGTAGAAGACTGTATGTGAAAGCAGCCAGCAATCCCGTTCCTAATCCATACCAGTAACCTACTAAACATATAAAAAGCATGGATAAAAGGGTAACCGATCCACCAAGAGGCAATCTGAATATTTTAAGATATGATGCCACAAAACCTACTGCAATCGCCATGGAACAGAATGCAAGCTTCTTAGTAACGCTAATATTCAGTTCCTGTTTTTCTTTTTTAGGTTTGAAAAAGAAAATTGCTCCAAAGACCACTATAGCCAGTAAGGCTATTGCCAGATATCCGTATAGCGTAAGTATATATTCGCCATCAGACTGTACTAAAAATAAATCCATAAAAAACACCTCCGTTATTTATACATGCTGGAGGTGAAATTATCTTAATCAGTGCTTCCTTACGACGGTATTATCCGTATCAAGTGATGAGGGTCAATCATATTTCTCAGCCAAAGGCTCCCCTAGCATATATATTCATTTGTCAAATTTGCTGATCAAATCAGCAAACTTATTCTATTACCGTATATAGAACATGTCAATACTCCAATACCTAATTCTTTTCAAATCTTTGCATACATATAGCAAAAGGCAGCGAAAGTATTATCTGTTTCGCTGCCTTCAGGAATAAACACTATTTTAGTTCTGACCGCTTCCACTTTGAGCATTTGGTGATGGGTTCGCCTGGCCTGCAGTCTCAGTAGGCATATTCTGAGCTGGTGCTTCCGTATTTGGAGTACCCTGGCCGGCATCAGGATTTGCAGGGCTTGCTTGTCCCGGAACATCAGAAGGCCTGTTCTCTTCCTGGTTGGCATTTTGTTCCTGATTCATTTCATCTTCTGACTGATTCATTTCCATTTCCATGTTCATTTCTTTATTTTCATTTGTTTTAGCCATTATTTCCTTAACGGACTTATTCAGCCATTCTTCTTTATTAATGCTTTCCGGATCAGATAAGCTGTTTATCAGTTTTTCAACCAGATTCAATTTTCCTGGAGTTACTCCCAGTTCCCTTGCTTCTTCAACCCTTTCAAGACCTACCGCTTCTCCGACTACCTCAGCTTTTGAGTTGTTTCTTGCAACATCCTGCAAAACTGATTCCTGAAGCCTGACTGCAAGTTCACTTGCGTTATTTGCATTCCTGGCAGCTGTGGAAATCATTACTCCAGAACCTTCCTCCAAAAGATATCCTTCTATAGCGGCTTCATCAATTGTCATAGATAAAACCTCTTCTATATCCTTGTTTGTTAACTCTTTGACTTTTATCTCTTCTAAAAGTCTGATACCGTCTTCGTTAACTCCTTGTGCATTTATGACCCTGTCATACATGTTAACCGAATACTCAATCGAAGGATTAATATCCACACTCACATATTTTGAAGGTATATAGTATGACATCGCTATTAACCCGGCTATAACAAGCAAGCTTAATGATATTACAATTGTTGTTCTTTTTGCCTTTATGTTCTGTGACATTTATTATTACCTCCCATTCAATATTTCCATCACTATTACATAAATACGGAATAATATCTTAAAATTTCGGGGTACATATGATTATTTGCTAATTTTGGCAGATTCTGTCCATATCAGCTATGGAAGGCATGCCTTCCATAGCTCCAAGCCTTGTGCAGCATATTGCTCCTGCTTTATTGGCAAATGAAACAAAGTCTTTTAACAGGTAGTCTTTCTTAAAGATTTCATTCATATCCTCTAGCATGCTTAGTTTATACAGAAATGCCCCTATAAAAGCATCACCAGCTCCTGTAGAATCAACACATTCAATTGTTATGCTGGGTACTAATTCTGAATAACCTTCTTTGAATGCATATGCTCCTTTTTCAGCACATGTGACAAGAATTATCTTTGCTCCAAGGGCAAGAAAATACCTTGCGGCTTTTTGTATTGAACTCTCTTTTGCAATAAGTATTGCTTCTTCTTCAGAAACTTTTACCACATGGCTTTTAGATATCATATATCTGCTGCTTGATATAAAGTCATCTTTACTGTTATTGCCTTTATCATCTTTCCAAAAATCATGTCGGAAATTCGGATCATACACAATAAATTTCCCATTGTCCTGTGCATAAT
>JBAZFL010000027.1:0-13641 GCA_041653455.1 Clostridia bacterium | reverse complement strand
CTCCTCCTATTTTTTTCTAATTTATATTAAGTATTCTTTTTGCGTTATTTCCCAATATCATTTCTTTCGAATTCTGGTCAATAGGAAGACTATTTATTGCAGATATTTCATTTACAGCATTACTCCATGGAGAATCGGAACCGAAAAGTATCCTGTCAGCTCCATGAGCTTTTACAATTCTTAAAAACTGATCTTTAGGATAATACTCGAAACCCATTGAAGTATCCAGGTATATGTTTTTTCCAACAAGATATCTCTCTACATCATCCCATTGATTATGGCCGCCAAGATGCGCTGCTATAACTATACCGCCCTTCATCTGGTCAGCTATATACGCGAATTTTTCCGGATTACTCCTGTATGGAGGAGGCATTCCATGATCTTCTCCCGCGTGGTGAAGGATGATAAGGCCTTTGCTTAATGCGTAATCATATATCTTAAGGGCTTTCGGATCATCAATGCTGAAATCCTGATATTCTGCATGGAATTTAATCCCTTTTAATCCGAGGCTGCATATGAAATCTATATCCTTTTTAAAATCATCTGTATGAGGGAATATTCCTCCAAAAGGGATAATCCTGTCACTTGAAATGCTCTGTACCCAGAGATTGGTTTTTTCCAGTTGAGTTTTTTTTGTTATTATCGTCTGCACGACAGAAATATCTATATTCCATTGATTCATCCTGTCAATCAGACTTTTCTTTGTAAGCTCTGTAACCGGTTCATACCGGTAATTGATATTTTTCAAAAGGGTTTCTTTTGCTTTTGGTGCAAGTTCATCAGGGAATATATGAGTGTGTAAATCAATTATCATACTGCTTTTCCTTTTCGTTTATTGAATATTAACATCATTATGCTTTTAATTCAATAAAGCTTTTACATTTCCTGTGTATCATATTATTCTCCAGCAATTGCTATTTTATTGAATTTACATCTATCCAGCAGTTTTCCCTTACTGACATCTCAACCGCATCCAGCACCTGACTGCATTTTAATCCATCATAAAAATCAGGTTTTGAAGGAGTGTTATTGGATATGCTCTCGAAAAACTCATAAAATTCATGAACGAATGTATTCTCGTACCCTATAACATGACCAGCTGGCCACCATGACTGCATATATGGATGTATTGATTCTGAAGTTTGGATAAGACGGAATCCTTTAAAACCTTCCTTATCTTCTAAATTACAGTAGTGTAGCTCGTTCATTCTCTCAAAATAGAATTTTACACTGCCTTTTTCACCATTAATTTCAAAGTACATGTCATTCTTATGGCCTCCGGCGAATCTTGTGGTCTCTATGGTACCAAGAGCTCCATTTGTGAATTTCATTAAGAATATAGTCGCATCATCAACATCAACTTCTTCCATCTTTACATTACCGCTTACTTTCTGAGCTGAAAGTCCGGTCATTTCCTGCACAGAAGGTCTCTGCTTTATAAATGTTTCGCTGATTGCAGATACTTTTTCTATATCTGAAACGAGAAATCTTGCAAGATCCACGACATGAGCTCCTAGATCACCCAGTGAACCAGACCCTGCGACTTTTTTGTCCAGTCTCCAGACTTTTGGAAAATCAGGATCCATAATCCAGTCTTGGAGAAATGCTCCTCTGAAATGATAAATTCTGCCGAGCTTATTATTTTCAATCATCTTTTTTGCAAGCATGATTGCTGGAACAAACCTGTAGTTGAATCCTATCTGATTCTTAACTTCTGTTTTCTTAACCGCTTCATACATCATTAAGGCATCAGAATAGTTTAATGCAAGCGGTTTCTCGCAGAAAATATGTTTTTTTGCTTCAGCCGCACCTATTGCCGGCTCCATATGAAAATCAGATGGAGCGGTTATATCGATTACATGTATGTCATCACGTTTAATAAGTTCTTTCCATGAAGTCATATATTCGCTAAATCCGAATTTTGCAGCAGCTTGTAATACGTTATTCTCATCTCGTCCGCATATCGCTTTTCTTACTATCCTGTCTTTCATATCAAAGAACATAGGCAACATATTAAAAGCATTTGAATGCGCCTTGCCCATGAATTTATAGCCTATAAGGCCTACATTTATATCTTTCATCATTAACGTATCCTTTCGTTATTTATCCGCTTCTAAATTATATCATACAAGCCTTTTAATGATGATGGTTTTATTGTAGAATCAACAGTATAGATTTAAGTATGGAGATACATATGATTAATTTTCGAAACGACTACAGCCAGATTGCCCATCCAAGTATATTGAAAGCTTTATCCGATTCATGCCTTTATGACAATGAAGGGTATGGACTGGATGAGTATAGCAAAAAAGCATCAAATATTATAAAAGATCTGCTTTGTGACAAGTCTATTGATGTGCATTTTATGATGAACGGAACAGGAACTAACAAAACAGTTCTGTCACATATCCTTCGTCCCTATCAAGCTGTAATTTCCTGTGATACAGGACACATTAATGTACATGAGACAGGTGCAGTGGAATCAACTGGCCATAAGGTTATCGTTTGCAATGGCATTAATGGCAAGCTTGACAGTAAGCTCATTGAGCAGGCTTTTTACAATCATACTGATGAGCATATGGTAATGCCAAAAGCAGTATACGTTTCAAATGCAACTGAAACTGGAAATATATATACTTTTAGTGAATTGAAAAGCATAAGGCAGGTTTGCAATAAACTGAATCTTTATCTGTATATGGATGGTGCACGACTTGGCGTTGCAATGCAGTCAGAAAAAAATGATGTCAAGTGGTGTGATTTGTGTTCCTTTTTTGATGCATTCTGTATAGGTGGAACAAAAAATGGCGCAATGCTTGGTGAAGCGGTAGTTATATGTAACGAGGAACTTAAAAAGGATTTTCGCTATAGCATAAAAAACGGCGGAGGCATGTATGCAAAAGGATTTATAATCGGAATTGAATTTTATGAGCTTTTCAGAGACGGATTATATAGTAGACTTGCAAAGAATGCGAATGAGATGGCTCATATTCTAAAGAAAGGCCTTATAACTGCTGGATATAAAATGGAGTATGATTCTTATACCAATCAGATTTTTGTAATTGTGAACAGAAAACAAGCGGAAGGATTATCTGAGCACATAGTTTTTGAAACAATTTATAAAAGGTCAGATGATGAAGTAGTCATAAGATTTGTTACTGGCTTTGCTACGACAGAAAAACAGGTTATGGATGCTTTGAAGATTTTGGAGGAACTTAACAGATGAAAAATGAGCTTATAAGGTTAAGGGAATCTGCAAAGCAGTATGCACAGATAGCATTAAGCGAAAAAAACCTAAAAACGCCTGATCAATACAGAAAACTGAATAATCTGGAAATGGTAAAGCCGCCTGTACTTGTTTTCGAAGTACCATGGGGTGAACTGGAAGATCAGGAAGAGCTTAAACTTGATTGTGAGATGGATCTTTACAGAGGAATAGAAAGAGCTATTAAAAGGAATATATACCAGTTTAAGCATTTTGAAGGCGATTATGCCGTTCATCCATATTACAAAGTCAAGATAAGAACAAGAAGTACCGGTATAGGCCTCAATGTTGAGGAAATAAAGATAAGTTCCACGACTGGTACAGATATAAGCGCTCATGAATATCACGACATACTACCTGATGAGGATTCATTAGAAAATATAACAATGCCGAAAATGGAAATAGATAATGAAGCAACCCAAAGAGCTTTAGAAGCCGCGCATGATGTTTTTGATGGAATAATGAATGTCGGTCTTGGAGGGTATCAGCTTATGTTTAATATGTGGGACGAACTTCCAAGATATCATGGTGTGGAAAACTGTCTTATCGATATATATGACAGGCCTGAGTTTATGCATAAGATGATGGATAAGTTTACTAAATTCCATGAAGAGACTATTAACTTGTATGAAAAGCTTAATATTCTAGAAACTGATGCTTACTATCTTCACTGTACGCCAGCATGTACATATGATCTTCCAGTAAAGGATGTAACAAAAGAAAAAGTTACTGCAAAGGAAGTATGGGGTAGAGGAATGGCTCAGATTTTTGCTGTTGTATCTCCTGATATGCACAAAGAGTTCGATATACAGTACATGAAAAGGCTTTTTGACCGTTGCGGACTTACATATTACGGATGCTGCGAGCCATTGGATAAGAAAATAGATATCTTGCGTGAATTTTCAAATTTACGAAGAATATCTATCACACCCTGGGCGGATGCGGACATTGCTGCTGATTCAATGGGTGATAAATATGTTCTGTCAGCAAAATCGAATCCAGCATATGTTTCTCAGCCTTTGTTTGATCCGGAACCTGTTATTGAAGAGACTAAGAAGATACTGCTTGCATGTAAAAGAAATAATACTCCTTGCGAATTTGTATTAAAGGATATTTCCACGGTGAACAGGAATGTTTCTCATTTAACCAGATGGGTAAAGACTGTATCGGAAACAATAGACATGTATTGGTGATTTTATTTATTAACATATTCGTACTGATAGTATTCAGATTCAGTAATGAATATATCTTTCAATCCTTCAGTTATGTATATATAATTATCCTCAGTGACAAATACTGCTTCAAAATCTTGGTATTCTTTCCATATCTCAATGGCTTTTTCCAGACCGGTAACAAAAAGCCCTGTAGATAAGGCATCTGCATATGTGCCATCGTCAGCAATCACAGTAACCGAAACCAATCCGCTGTCAGCGGGATAACCAGTGTGAGGATCAAGGATATGATGATATATGTATCCGCCTTGTTCAAAATATCTCTGATAAGATCCTGATGTAATAATGGAACAGTCGGTACTTGGTATAATACCGATAGTTTTGCTTTCGTCTTTTGGATCTTGAATTGCTATATTCCATAAACTTCCATCAGGCTTTAAACCAAATAACTGCATGTTGCCTCCTAGTGACAGTATTCCTGAAGATACTTTGAAATCCATTAATAGCTCTGCAGTTTTCTGTCCGGTATAACCTTTTGCAATAGCTCCTAAATCAATCTGCGTTCCCTTCTCAAGATATAGCATATTTTTTTCAAGTCTGATTTTCTCATATCCTATCTGGTTTAAGGTCTCAAAAACGCTATTTTCAATAGGAACAGTATAGTTGCCATCATAAAACCCCCATAGTTTCACAAGGGGAAATACAGTTATGTCAAAAGCGCCATCAGTCATTTTTGAGACTTTTATAGCAGTTTGAATCTGTTCTAGTAACTCATCAGATATTAACACTCCATTCACTGCTTTATTGTTTATTTGTGCTGCTTCGCTATCTTGTATATGAGTGGAAAAAGCTTCATCAAATGCAATTACCATTTCATATGCTTTTTGCAGTTTTTTACCTGCATTCCTGTCGATAATTGAAAAAGACATTATGGTATCCATTGCCATAAAAGATGTGGTCTTCATGCCATTATTATCGGTTATATATAGTGAAGGATGTGATGAGCAGGAACTCATCAGAATAAGCGAGATAATAACTGATATGATTAATATTCTCTTTACTTTAATGAGCATGGAATAAAATACCTTTAATGCTATCTTTTAATTGTCCCATCCGGATTAAAAAGAGGAAGCGGAGCAATATATGTAATATCATTTCTGTAAATCGCATCACCTTCTGCCAGTACAGCCATCTTACCGGCTACTATGCCTCCTGCCTGCAGAACAAGTTCCTCAACGGCTCTTAAGGATCCTCCTGTGGATATTACATCATCAACTATAAGAATACGCTTTCCTTTCATAAAGTCAGCATCAGCAGTATCAAGGTAAAGTTTCTGCAGGCTGGATGTTGTAATGGATTTGACATCTACTTCGAAAACACCTGTCATATAAAGCTTTGGAGCTTTTCTTGCCAAGAAATACTTATTTCTTCCGCTCTGTCTTGCCATCTCATGAACAATAGGAATACCCTTGGATTCAGCAGTGATAACATAATCATATTCTGGAGCAAGTTCCAAAAGCCTTTTTGCACAGGCTATTGTAAGTTCCACATCTCCAAATACTACAAAAGCGGCTATATATAAATTGTCAGTCACTTTACATAATGGCAGCTGTCTTTCTAATCCAGCTATATTTATATCATAATAATCCATAGATCGATGCATCCTTTCAATGCTTTTTTTAACATATATATTATACATCAAATCATGTATGTATAAAGTAAAAAATGATTTTTTCTAAGACTCTGAATATATTCGAATCAATCATTCTGAAAACTGAAATTGTGAACATTTTTTTAACTTTTTAATATACATCTTGAAAATGGATTTATTAATGTTATAATGAAATCACTATGAAGCTGGTAAAGGTTAACAACCTTTCTCTAGGCCGGCTGAGTCTTTGAAAGATCTGAAATCGGCGTTCTGCAGGATGGATGATCTTTCTTCTTATGTAGGACAATATATCGATTACCGTTGCATTTATTTTTAATCGGTGTAAAATTAAATTGACAGTAAAATATATATAGGGAGGGAATGTATGGCTAAGAAGAACAAAACAAGTCTGATGAGCGAATTCAAAGCATTTATCACGAAAGGAAACGTAATTGATTTAGCAGTCGGTGTTATAATCGGAGCTGCTTTTGGCAAAATAGTTTCATCATTAGTAAATGACATATTGATGCCTCTCGTCGGTCTTGTAATGGGTAAGGTTAATTTCAATGACCTTAAATGGATACTTGCTACAGATGCAGAAGGTAATGTTACATCATCAGTAAATTATGGAACATTTATTCAGTACATCCTGGACTTTATCATCATGGCAGCATGTGTGTTCCTATTGGTTAAATTATTCAGCGTAATGAGGAAGAAAGCTGAAGAAGCCAAGCAGAAACAGAAAGAAGAAGAAGCAAAGGCTGCACCTCCAGCACCACCGGCACCTCCTGCTCCTTCTAAAGAAGAAGTGCTTCTGACAGAAATAAGGGATTTGTTAAAGGAAAGAAAGTAATAAAAAGAATTATAAGCAATACTTAGGAGGGGAAAATGGACGGATTTGATGATTTTGGCAAAAAACTGGAAAATGCAGGGAAGAAGTTCTTCAAAAAAACAAAGGAATTTGCTGACACTACAAAACTTGCTATTAAGCTGAAGGATCTAGAAATCGATTTGGAAAACCTTTATCAGGAAGCTGGCAAAAAAGCATATCATGGAGAAGATCCAAAGGAAGTTTTCGAAAAGATCACTGCAATGCTTGAGCAGATAGAATCGGTAAAAGGGGAGATCGCCGAAGCTAAAGATATGAAGATCTGCAGTAACTGCAAGGCTGAAATGCCAAAAGAAGCCGTAGCATGCATGAAGTGCGGAAATAAATTCGAGTAGCATATGAAGAGGATAGACTACATTTCCTGGGATGAGTATTTCATGGGTATTGCTATCTTGTCATCAAAAAGGAGTAAAGATCCAAGTACTTGTGTAGGCGCATGTATAGTAGATGAAAACAATAAGGTCTTATCGCTTGGGTACAACGGCATGCCGATAGGCTGTTCTGACGATATTTTCCCGTGGGAAAGAGAAGGGGAAATACTAGAGACGAAATATCCATATGTATGCCATGCTGAACTTAATGCTATCCTCAACTATGACGGATACGGGCTTAAGGGAAGCACTTTATATGTAACATTGTTTCCATGTAATGAGTGCTCAAAAGCTGTAATACAAAAAGGTATTAAAAAGGTTATTTATCTTGATGACAAATATGCCAGCCAGGATACGACAAAAGCATCAAAACTAATGTTTGATGCTGCAGGAGTGGAGTATATTCAATATATTCCAAGAGGGAAAGATATAACTATAAATCTCTAGGTTTAATCACGTTAATCAAACCTGGAGCAATTTCCATTCTGACGCTCTTTCGCTCAACAATCTCACCTTCAATGTTAACTTTAAGCATATCCTTGCTTTCTAAGGATATGCTTTTTCCTTTTGGAAAGGTTATCCCATCAATACCAGCATGTTTTCCCTTCATATATTTTGGCAGGACTGCGAAAACAAACGCAAGGTTCTTGTCCTCAACAATACACATATCTATTATACCGTCACTAAATGATGTATGAGGAACCGGCATAAATCCACCTCCATAATATTTGCCGTTTGTACAGGCAGCAAGCATTACTAACCCATCATGAATAACCTGGCCGTCAATGGTTATTTTCACATCGAATTTAGTTTTTTTCTGTCCAAGAGCCTTGAAGAAACCCATAAGGTATGCAGGAACCCCGGTGATACCATATTTTCTTGTGTAATATGTTGAATTGTAAGCTGCTTCAGCATCTACTCCCAAGGATAGGATATTTATACAGTAATTAAATTTTTCCTCATCAAATAACTTGATCGCATCTATCTTAATAACTTCTCCCTCAATTGTCCTTCTGACAAGATCGGTTCTTTTAGAATAATCAATCAGGCATTTAATGAAATCATTTCCGCTTCCTGCAGGCAGAATTCCTATTGGCGTGTCATAACCTGCTACGCCATTTGCAGCTTCATTAACTGAACCGTCACCGCCTGCAATATATATCCTGTATCCGCCTTTTTTTGCATATTCCTCGCACAGCTCCTTAGCATGCATGGGATACTGTGTATAGACTATACTGTATTCTTCATCCTTATCTTTAAAATAACCTTCAATATCCGGTAAATATTCCATTGCTTTTTTGCTTCCGGACATAGGATTAATAATGAACAGATGCTTCATAAGACCCCCTGATGTTTTCATTCTTAAGCAGATATATGATATCACAATATAAGGATGTTATGAATATGCTATTGTTAAAAGAGCAACAAATATATTAGAATATAGATTGATAACGTTTTAAGGAGTTTTTTAATGAAAAACCTACATTTAGTATGTAATGCGCATCTTGATCCGGTATGGTTATGGGAGCTTGAAGAAGGAATAGCAGAAACACTTTCCACTTTCAGAGTATGCGCACAGTTCTGCGAGGAATATGACGGATTTATATTTAATCATAATGAAGCTATTCTGTATCAGTGGGTGGAGAAATATGAACCTTCACTTTTCAAACGCATACAGAAACTTGTTAAGGATAAGAAGTGGCATATAATGGGGGGATGGTTCATACAACCTGACTGCAATATGCCCTCAGGAGAAAGTTTTGTAAGACAGATTCTCGAAGGCCGTAACTATTTTATGGAAAAGTTCGGATCCTTCCCGACAACATGTATAAATTTTGATGCATTCGGCCATACCAGGGGATTAGTGGATATATTGAAAAACAGCGGATATGATTCATATCTTTTCTGCCGTCCCGAACCGGATATGATTGAGCTTCCTGATGAAGATTTCGCATGGGAAGGCTTCAGCGGAGACACTATAATGTGCAATAGGGCTTTTAATTCATATGAATCTCACAGGGGTGAGGCACATGAAAAAATAAAAGCTTGGATGGAGAATAACAGAGACAGGAAAGTCGGAATGGTCTTATGGGGTATAGGCAATCATGGTGGAGGTCCTTCAAGGATAGATTATGAGAACATATCCTTATTAGCTAAAGAGGAAAAAGAGTACAATATATTACATTCCACTCCTGAAGCATACTTTAATGAATTGGATGAAAATGATTTACCAGTATTTAGAGGATTGATGAATCCAAGGTACATCGGATGCTATACTTCGCAGATAAGGATAAAGCAATTGCACAGGCAATTGGAAAACGAGCTTTATCTTACAGAAAAGATGGCGGCACATGCTGCTTCATCCAAACTTATGAAATATCCTCAGGAAAATATCCAGCAAGCAACAAAAGATCTTTTACTGATGGAGTTCCACGACATACTTCCTGGTTCATCAATACAGCCGGTTGAGAACTATGCAATATCGTTAGCAGGGCATGGGCTAGAAGAACTGAAGAGAGTGAAGACACAAGCATTCCTGTCATTGTGTACAGGGCAGAAAATTGCTAAAGATGGTGAGATACCATTATTGGTATATAACCCGCATCCATATGAAATACCATATATTGTGGAATGTGAATTTCAGCTTGCAGACCAAAATAAGAACAAGAACATATTTGCTAATCCTGTCGTATATCAAAATGGCAAGAAACTTCCATGCCAGGTTGAAAGGGAAGCATCTAATTTCAATGTCGACTGGAGAAAGAAATCGGTTTTCTATGCTATGCTCAAACCATGTCAGATGAACAGATTTGATGCAAAAATAGAGATGATTGATTCTAAGCCTTTACCTAAAGTCAGACAGACAAAAGATATGTTTATATTCAAAACTAAGGAAATCACTGTTCATGTATCGAAATTAAATGGAACCATAGACAAATATGAGGTTAACGGAACCGATTATATTGTAAAGAATGCATTTCTGCCAGTTGTCATCAAGGATGATGAGAACTCCTGGGCGCATAAGGAAAAGAGCTTTAGAAACACAGAGGGCTTTTTCAAGGTTATGGATAAAGCCGAGGGGAATGTCTTTTCAGGAATAATTGACGAAAACAAGATCGACAGTGTAAGAGTAATAGAGGATGGAGCAGTAAGGACGATTATAGAGGCTGTTATGAAGTATGATAATTCCTTTATATGCATAAGATATCATCTTCCTAAAAAAGGTACTCAGATAAAAGTGACAGCGAAAGTATACTGGCATGAGAAGATGAAAATGCTTAAATTATCCATACCCACTACAATTGATAATGCTTCATATACAGGTCAGCAGGCTTACGGGTCTGAAAAGCTCTTAATTAATGGAGATGAAATGGTAAGCCATAAATGGAATGTACTATATAACAGAAACAAAGCTCTTAGCATTATTAATACCGGAACATACGGTTCTGATGTTTTAGGTAACGAAATGAGAATTTCACTATTAAGATCAGCAGGGTATTCAGCAGGTAAATCGGATTTCTCAGTAAGGCATAAATATATAATGCCTCAGGACAGATTCTCCCCATACATGGACCAAGGTGAAAGAGATTACGAGTTCTTTCTTGACGCTTCAGATACCAATACAAGATTGAATCTGATAGAAAGAGAATCTGCAGTATGTAACGAGAAACCTGTGGCACTATCATTTTTCCCATCAGGGCAGGGGAAGAAAATCAAACCATTTGCCATACTTTCTGATGAAGTAATAACCATGCCGGTGTTCAAAAAGAGCGAAGATAAGAAAAGTTATGTAATACGGTTATTCAATCCTACAGACAAGAAAAGAACTACAGTATTACAGATACCAATGTTGAGATGGGAAAAGGAATTTGTTGTTGGAAAATATCAGGTAAGATCATTTAAGTTTGACATTTCAACTAAGCAGATTACGGAGACAGATTTAATAGAAAGAGATAGGATATAAACACAACCAAGGGAAAGAGAAGTCTGTAATAGTAGAGATGCTTTACTATGGGGGGCATATATTGAAAACAGAAAACATTGGAAAAGGCATAATATCCATGCTTCGGGGAGAATTCTGTGAAAGAGAACTGGAAAAGGAATACAGGAAACAGGATATAAGTTATGCAATTAAATACATAAAGCCTATACTGTTAATGCTCGGTATATTTTTCTTTCTTTTCATAATCCCGGATTTTTTTGTAATACAGAACAAAGGGACTTTTTTGATAATACTAACAAGCAGATTGTTATTTTTAGCGCTTGTTCTGGTTTTCTATTTCAAATTGAAAAACAGCAAGAGTTATGAGTTCTATTATACATGGATTACTGTTTATGAGATACTGGCATACTCATTCTTCCTGTTTACCCTTTACTTCTACGAGAATCCTAATCTTTTTATTCAGACATACGGAATAATTCTTATCATAATGGGAATTTTTCTTGTGCCTAACAGATGGATTTATACAGTCTTAATTGCTGTTTTTTTTGTAGGAGGATTTCTTCTGCTTTTTAGATTCATGGATAACAATTATGCAACAGGCGATAAGCTTGCTATTTTTGTTTATCTTGTTTTTGTTGTTTTGCTCAGTGCTATAGCTTCCTTGCGTACGAATTTCTTCAAGCGAACACAGTATTTGCAACAGAAACAGCTTCTTAAAACAGCTGAGTCAGATCAGTTGACAGGTATATATAATCGTGTAAAGTTTGAACTGGAACTTAATAAGATATATGAAACAGGATTGGTTGATAAGCAAGCATCTATGATACTGCTTGATATTGATAATTTTAAAAGGATTAATGATGAATTCGGCCATCTGGCAGGAGATAAAGTATTAGTGAAATTTGCAGAACTTTTCAAATCCATAATAAAAGAGAAAGATATCTTAGCAAGATGGGGAGGTGAAGAATTTATTGTACTTCTTCCTGAAACATCACTTGAAGAGGCAGTTGAGCTTGCCAAGAAAATGAAGATGCAATTAAGCGATTATGACTTTGGTGATGTAAAAGATGTCACCTGCAGTTATGGAGTAGTTGGGATAAATGAATATCCTGACAAGAACTCACTTATTCATAAGGTTGATAAGCTTTTATACAAAGCAAAAGACCAGGGTAAGAATCAAGTCATAAGCCAATAATATTTAGCAGATTCTAGTCTGAATTGTCTATTATATGAAAAATTAGTATAGACAACAGCATAACGTTATAGTAAAATACTATGAGCGCCGGGGTGTAGCGCAGTTGGTAGCGCGCATGGTTTGGGACCATGATGCCGCAGGTTCAAATCCTGTCACTCCGACCATATAGAGTGTTCATAACGAAAGTGAGTTATGGACACTCTGTTATTTTACAGTGGTGATATTGAATGCTAAGCCTGATATGTGTACTAAATGTTTTTTGTACTGGTATTGCAGTTATGTTGCAATTTGAACCGATGCAAAAAACACACTCCTGATTCTGTTGGTTGTCCAGGAGCATAAGCAGCTTTTTAAGGATTGAGTTATATAATGTATTATTCCATATTCTTCGTTAAATATTGACAAAATGAATAAAAAAAAGTATAAATATAGTACTACATTTAATACTTGCTCTGTATTTGCATTTAGTAAAGTTATGTCTACGAATATTCCTTTATTAGAATGGCTAACCAATATCAATTAGAAACGAATTTAGGATCTAAGGAGAAAAAAGAAATGAGATCTAAATTAACAAGAACTTTGTCAGTAATAATAATTTTGCTTTTAATAACTGCATTATCATCATGCAATAAAACTCCTAACGCAATTGAAGGTCATTCTCATGTAATTGTTGTAGACAAGGCAGTAGAAGCAACTTGTACTGAAACAGGTTTGACTGAAGGAAGTCATTGTTCAGAATGTAATGCTGTTTTAGTTGAACAGAGTATAGTACCGGCAAGAGGACATTCCGCTGAAGAAGACAAGGCAGTAGAAGCAACTTGTACTGAAACAGGTTTGACTGAAGGAAGTCATTGTTCAGAATGTAATGCTGTTTTAGTGGAACAGAGAATAGTACCGGCAAAAGGACACAGCTTAGAATATACATTTAATGTTGATAGCCATATTGCCCATTGCTTGAAATGTGATTATGAGCTTATTGAAAAACACAATATTGATCCAACAACAAATAAATGCCAGAATTGTGATTTCGAAATTATTACCCCTCCACCATTCCACACAGGATATATTACTTCAGAGTATACAACTATTGAAACAGAGCATTTTATCTGCAAAATAGATGCAGACAGTTATGTTATAGACAATTTGGAATATTGTTTA
>JBAZFL010000026.1:0-13652 GCA_041653455.1 Clostridia bacterium | reverse complement strand
CTTGAAAAATCCATATACAACTCTCCATGAATAGATTCTGTTAGAGCCGAATTCGTCCTGTATATTTCCTTTTAAAATCTGACCAAACTGGTAAAGAACCAGTTTTACTGATGAATCTGCAGGTTCTGACATCGTAAGTATCTTTTCTATAACGAAATATATAGCTAATGCTGCAACTATGTAATAAATAACAGGCCATATGAATTTCTTTTCAATCTTAATATACTTTCCGACAAAATATATAATTGCTGAAAGGGCTAATGCTGCAACAACCCCTAAGAAAAGAATATCATTGAAAGGTTTCTCAAAAAACACGAAGTTTCTTGATCCAATCTTGGACACCTGGTCTTCAAGGTATATCAGGAAAAGCAAGAGTGAAACCATCTGAAACATTCTTGCTGAAGATATCCTGTCTTTCGCTATAAAGGGAAACATAAAACCTATAGCCACTGCCATACCAACAAATCCGCTGTCTACACCGATTAGTATTGAAAAGTAGAAGCAGATTCCTGCCGAGGCAAGATAGAGAAGCCTGAAAAACTTTTCTTTTGACTGGCAATACAGTACTGTGAATAGCATTATAGGGGTAACAAGGTATGTTGAAACAACATCTATATTACCTAATGTCGTTAAGAAGCTGCTTCCCTGAGTGACAATGTTATAGGTTAATTTACCTACATAGTACCCATTAATCTGCAATATCCCTAATAATGCTACAGGTATACTGGCTAATGCGAAAATCTTCAATTCAAACTTATGAACATATGTCCTTGATATAAGGAAAAACATCGAAACATACATAAGCTGCATTAAAAATCCTTCGTTTCTGGCTTTAACACCCATAAATGCAGTATGTGTGTATTCAGATAGTATTGCTGATATAAAAGCGATCAGCATATATGAAATAAGAGCAATATCTGTTACAGTAAGATTTTTTATAGATTGTCTTATATATGTTAAATCAGCTTTTTTTGTGCGAATTTTTTCAAATAACCCAAAACACATCAGAATAAACCATATGCCAAACATAGCAATTAACGTAAATAGTTTTGTTTCTGTCATGTCTCCATATACTTTATCGCTAACAATTAATGCGAAACTTGCTAAAAAGACATAAAGAAAAGCAGTAGTGACTATTTCAAAATATGATAATTTCTTCTTATCCTGCTCCAGACAGAAAAAATCCTTTATAAGATTTTTCTTTGCTTTCGGTTCTTCAACGTTTTTCTTCGTTTTCTTATTGCTCATTTATTCTTTCCTTATTTATTAACATATGAATTATATATTACCCACTTCATTTTTTCAATCAATTAGTGATAAACAACCTATAACAGAATGAATATAAATAATGCTGTCCTGATATCAGACCAGGTAAATGAAAATATTTCATGTTACTATTCATTCATTATTTGTACTGGCTTTACTAATGTAATGATGATATAATTTTTTTATTGATATAAATTACTATGTTGTTTTCTTCTGGGAGGAGATATGGACTTATCCACGCTTATAAAATATTCACGAAAGAACATCACATTGATAATTATAGTTGTTTTATGTTGTGCAGTTCTTGCTGGAACTGTTAAAATCGTTACAGATTATACAAGTTATAATGAGGAAAAGTCGAATATACAAAAATTACAAACAGATATAGAGGGTTTAAACTCTCAAATGACTACTCTGCTGGCTCAAAAAGCAGGATATGACAAAGACGAAAGATATAACCTTGTAAAAGGAATAGATTCATCTTCATTACTAAAATTTACTGCTGTATACTACATTGAAAAGAATGTCTCCTTATATAATACTGTTATAAATGATATAAATCTTTTTACGGATATTTATGAAAAAAGCGATTTATCCCTTCCTTTTGAAATTGTGGATATATTTGTAGATTTTACTGCGAGCACTGAATACCGAACTCTTACCATGCATGTATATTCACTGGATAAAAGCCAGCTGGAGGATCTAAAAGGCATAGCGCAACAGTGTTTTGAAAAAACAAAGAATACTGTGAGTTCTACCCTTGGTGCCAGCAACATACTTCTTATATCCGAAAGAGAATCTATAGCTTCAAACACTGCTTTATCCAATATGCAGAAAACATATAATGCAGAATATACCGCACTGGAAAAGTCACTAAGTGAAATTGAAAAGCAGATTTCAGAGGCGCAGGCATCCATAGATAAAGTGTCTTATGAACCTTTTAATAAAGAGGTAATCCAGTATTCAATACTTGGTCTTATATTAGGAATATTTCTTGCTTATGTTATTATACTCAGCAGATTTTATCTCAGCCGAAAACTTATAGGAATAGAACAGATTCCGAAATTGAATCTTTTTTCAAGCGGAACCAATATTACTAAAATTTCGCAGGAAGCATTAGTTCCAGTAATATTTGCATGTGGAAAGACTACAGAGCCAATAGGAATAACGAGTTCTGAAAATCTAAAATATATGGATATGATTAGTAAATACCTTAAGGATAATACTGATTATGACTTAAGGCTTTTAAATAATATTTTTGATTCTGCTGATATTGCCAAATCTTTACTTGACTGCAAAGGTATTATCCTTGTAGAAAAGTATAAGATGTCACAAATCAAAAAAATAGAAAAGTTGTTAGAAATATGCAAAAATAACAATATTACCGTATATGGCGTTATTGTTATAGAATAGGCTTATATCCTAAATGCATATTTCGTATTTGCTTTTTCTTGACAAGTGATTTTTGATATTTTATCATTGTGATAATGTATCAATAAGAAATTTTAAAAGAGAGGTTTTATATGGAGGAACTCGATTTACGACAAATATTCTCTTATCTTAGGCGTCATTTCTGGCTGATAGTCTGTATTGTTCTTGTTGCAGCAAGCCTTTCAGTCACAATCACGTATTTTTTCATTACACCGCAGTACGAAGCATCAGCAACATTATATGTTTTTAATGATTCTAACAGGACAGATACATCGATTTCCACAACAGACATAACTACTTCCCAAAAACTTATTGCTACATATTCTGTAATAATGCAAAGTGATAATGTAATAAGCAAGGTAATTGAGACAACAGACTTAAATTATTCACCCAATCAGATACGTGAAATGTTTTCAGGAACTTCTGTAAATAATACAGAAGTAATGAAAATAACTATTAAAAGCGAAGATCCCATTGACGCAATGATTATCGCTAATGCTTTCATAGATGTTGCTCCTGATGAAATATTAAGAGTAATAAAAGCAGGAGCAGTTGAAATACTCGACCGAGCAACAATTCCTGATAGCCCTTCATCTCCAAGCATGATGAAGAATGTTGCTATAGGTACTGTGTTAGGCTTCATTGCTGCTGTGGCATTTGTAATACTATATGAATTATTTAATACCAAAGTTAGATCTGAGGAAAACTTGCTAAGAGTTATTAAAGCTCCTATTATCGGATATATCCCTGATCTTCAATTGTATCAGCATGATGAGAAGGAGGTAAAACCAAATGGCAGACCTGCAAAAGCGTGAGTATCTACTTTTTGATAACAGTTCTTTCCCTGTAGCAGAAGCTATTAAAGCAGCAAGGACAAATCTTATGTTTACAACTGCAAAGGAAAAATGTCCGATCATATCATTTACCAGTTCGCATATGGGGGAAGGCAAGTCTACAGTATGTGCAAACATGGCTTTAGCCTTTGCTGAAGCTGGATTTAAGACATTGATTATTGATGCTGATATGCGCAAACCTACAATTAATAAGTATTTTAAGATAAAATCCTCTCCAGGCCTTAGTGATATCTTGGGCGGGCTTGTAAAAGAAAATTTCATCTATCCGACAAAGTATAAAAATCTTCATGTGCTTCCAAGCGGAACTATACCTCCTAACCCTTCAGAACTTCTCACTTCTGACAGAATGACTTTATTACTTAATGAGTTAAGAGAAAATCTGGACTATATCTTCATTGATACTCCTCCAGTTCTGATTGTTACTGATGCTATAGCATTATCAAACAAAGTAACCGGAACTGTAATCGCAGTTAGACAGAATTTCTCCAGAACGAATCTTATTAAGGATACGATAGATGCTTTAAATAACGTAAATGGTAAACTTTTAGGCTTTATATTCAATGATTATGATATTGAAACAATGTCATATAACAAATCATACAGATATGGTAAAAACGGATATAAGTATGCAAAGTATGAAAGGTATGGCGGTTATGATAAAAAACCGACTAAACCTTCTTCTCCTATAAGCCTGGACGATGATTGATATACACTGTCATATGCTACCCAAAGCTGATCATGGATCTTCCTCTTTGGAAGATTCATTAAAGCAACTTAAGATGGCCAAAAAGTATGGTATAGCTTCAATAATATGTACCCCTCACTTTTATCCCTTCAATGACAGTATTGATAAATTCCTAACAAGACGCGAAACGGCTTTCAATGAATTGTCTGAAGCTAATGACACAGGAATTAAGCTTTATAAAGGAGCTGAAGTCCGTCTTACAACTGGATTAAGCCAAAACAAAAAAATCAGAAAATTAGTAATTGAGGATACTAGTTATATCCTAATAGAAATGCCTTCGTCTGTTTGGAATAACATGCTGTTAAATGAAATAGCAAAGATCCAATCTCTGGGACTGACTGTAATAATTGCCCATCTGGAAAGATATAGCCCAAAACAAGTACAGAAACTTATGGCTCTTGATGTTCTTTCTCAGGTTAATGCATATTCACTTTTTACCCCTGTTCTTGCATGGAGAACACGTAAATATATAAGAAACTCAATGGTGAATTTCATAGCAAGTGATACCCATATTTACAATTATATGCTTACATACAGAGCTTTAAAAAAGAGCCATTTTATTCTTGGCTCTACCTTTAATAAATTTATGAATAATGCGGCGAGACTTCTCGTATAACTATTTCAAAGGAACAAGCTTACCTCCATCTGGAAGTGTAATTGTTGCTTTATCGAGCCAAGTATTGGTAACGCATTTAGTATCGTAAAATATTGTAAAGCCATTAGATTTTATGCCATTAAGATTTTTATCTTTAACTATAATACCTCTGACATAACTGTCTGAAGTTAATTCCCATATGCTATTTTCTTCAATCTGTACAGTCACCGTTCTGGATTTACTGTCTTTGTTAATATTTCCTTTAAAAACAGATCCTTCCTTAAGCAGAATATTAAAACTGGAATTATCATCTGCAAAAATACTTCCTTCAATATTTGATTTAAATAGAGTCAGTGTTCCTTCAGAGTTTTTTAATGATACCACATTGTATTCATTCTGGTTTATTGATGTCTCTTCCATTTTTAACGAAGCTTTAGTATCTATCATTGAAACCAAAGCTCCAGCATCCGCAGTAAATTTAACTTTCTTAAGATTTAAAGAAACGTGAATAAGATTTTCATTAGGATTATCCATAATCAGTAATCCGTGTTTTGTATAAAAACTAGAGTCATCAAATGTTACAGTAGCACCTTCATAAAACTTCAGGCTTTCTACAGTCATTTCACTGGCACTCACGCTAACCAGGGAGTCTGATTCTATACCAGTACCTTTTGCTGTAACATTAGAATTGTTCAAAACTATAGCTGCTTTTGATAAAACCTGAATTCCTGCTCCTGTTTCACTTAAATTGGCAATTTGCAAGCTAGACCCTGTAAATATAGCACTATCTGCAATTCTTAATACAAAATCACCATATGATGCGATATCAGTGGAAAGCACATTAACAACAGTATCTTTTTCAGTTGCTCTTATGCCGATAGTTTTAGAAATAATTTCCGAATTTATAATCGATATGGTTGATGCTCCTTTTATATTCAAGGCTTCATCAAAATCTGCATTATATATCTGGCCTTTTGAAATATCCAGAACAGCTTCTTCTAAAAGAGTTATTTTATTATATTTTTTGTTTTTTAAAGTGACCATGTCACCTTTTTGCTCGTATGATGTTAAAGATTTATAAAGCCTAGAAGCGCGGTACTCTTCTTCAGTGCATGAAACAAGTACTGCTGACATTATTAATATTATGAGAATAAGTTTTATAGCCCCGGTTTTCTTCATGTCTATGTGCACTATTTTAAATGTTATTCAACCAAATATCAACCTTTTTATTGATTTCCAATGCTATTTTGCCTATACTTCATTGTATTGGAGATATTATGGATATTTTAGGAATAAGAATAGAAGATATAGACATGGAACAAGCGTTATTAAAAGCATATAGCTTTATTAATAACAATAACACTTTTAGTTATATATTTACTCCGAATTCTGAAATATGTATGGCTGCAATAAAAGACAGAAACCTTATGGAAATCTTGAATTCTTCTTTTATGAATATTCCTGATGGGGAAGGAGTAATTATAGCATCCAAAATCTTAAAAACTCCTTTAAAAGAGAAAGTTCCAGGTTGTATGTTTGTCCAGAATCTTCTCGGAATGGGAAAAAATTTCTCAGTTTATCTTCTTGGCGCTTCTGAAGATTCTGTCAGAACAGCAAAAGAAAATATACTTATACGATATCCGCATATATCAGTATCCGGATTTCATAATGGTTTTTTTGATGAAGACCAGGAAAAAGATATTATTAATGATATTAATGCAAAAAACCCCGATTTTATTATTGTTGGACTAGGTGCGCCAAAACAGGAGTTATTTATATTCAAGCACAGACATGATATAAATACCGGCCTTGCTATAGGCGCAGGAGGAACTATAGACATAATATCCGGATATGCAAAAAGAGCTCCTGAATTCTTCTGTAAGTATAAGCTTGAATGGTTTTATAGACTAATTAAAGAACCTAAGAGATTTAAAAGGATGCTTAATATACCTTTATTTCTTATAAAATGTAAAATACATATAATAAGTAAAAAAAAGAAAGACTAGGTCTTTCTCTCTTTCATTGAGGAATGAATTATGAAATTTATTGTAACTTCATAATAAAGCATATTTGTGTTTATAATGTGAATTATTGATTAACTCTTTGTGAATATTACAAAGGTTTCTTTTTTGGCATTCCGTCTGCCCTTGGATATCTAGGAAGAGTATTCCTGGTCTTTTTAAAATAAATATTACATCTATTTATATCTGTAAAGGGTATAGTCTGTATATGTGTTTTATATATATCTGCAGAAAGCTGCTTCATCGCATTTTTTGATGATTCAATTTCAGAATCATCTGTTTTCATAGCTATAAATAACCCATCTTTCTTAACAAAAGGAATACAATATTCCAATAAAACATTTAAAGGTGCGACAGCTCTTGCTACAGCAACATCGAATCTTTCCCTGTATATATCTCCTCTGCCAGCTATCTCTGCCCTATCCTGGCAAATAAATATCTGGTCCAATTCCAGTTTGTCTATAACATGATCAAGAAAAGCTGCTTTCTTGCCATTTGCCTCAAGCAATACTACCTTATGAGCGTATCCCGCAATCTTCAAAGGAATACCAGGAAACCCTGCTCCGGAACCAACATCAATTAAAGATCTTGTTCCTTCAATGCCTTTAAATAACATAAGGCTGTCTGCATAATGTTTAAGATATATATCTCTTATCTGTGTTATTCCAGTAAGATTAAACTTTTGATTCCATTCTATAAGCAGGGCTGAATACTCATTAAATTTCTCATAATCCTCTTCCTTAAAGGTAATTCCAAGCTGCTCATATATTCCTTTTAACAGATCCTTCATTCAAGGCTCTCCTTCTTTTTCCTTTTCTGCTGTTCTAGATAGACATAGAGGACCTGTATATCCGCAGGAGATACTCCAGATATTCTTCCTGCCATACCTAAAGATATGGGTTTGACACAATCTAGTTTTTGCTTTGCTTCATTTCGTAAACCCTTAATATTTCTGAAATCGACTTCCTTTGGAAGCAGTATCTTCTCCATTTTTTTGAATTGCTCAACCTGCCTGAGCTGTTTTTCAATATATCCTTCATACTTAATCTTTATTTCAGCTTCTTCCTTTTCTTCTTTGGCAAGTGGCGGAATCTGATCATCAATTTCATATAAATCTTCATATCCTATGCCTTCTCTCTTAAGGATGGCTGCTTCTGTGATTCCTGAATTGATTGTCTGCTGCTTTCTTTTTTCAAAAAATGGGTTAGCTAATTTAGGAGAAACATTCTTTTTTCTTAATCTTTCTATTTCCTTTTCAATATTTTCCATCTTTACTAGAAATCTTTTATATCTTTCCTTATTAATAAGACCTATTTCGAAGCCTTTTGGAGTAAGTCTTTCGTCTGCATTATCCTGTCGCAGTATAAGGCGATACTCAGACCTGCTGGTCATCATCCTGTATGGTTCATTAGTTCCCTTCGTAACAAGGTCATCTATTAAAACGCCTATGTATGCTTCTGATCTGTCCAATATTAATGGTGGAAGATTTTTTAGTTTTAACGCAGCATTTATTCCAGCCATTATACCCTGTGCAGCAGCTTCTTCGTATCCGCTGCTTCCATTACTCTGTCCTGCAGAATAAAGACCCTCATACTCTTTAAATTCCATCGTAGGTAGAAGCTGTAAAGGGTCAAAGCAGTCATATTCAATTGCGTATGCGCTTCGCATAAAAACAACATTTTCCAATCCTTGTATTGATTTATACATCTCTTCTTGAACATCCTCGGGCATAGAGCTGGACATTCCCTGTACATACATTTCGTCAGTCATCAAACCCATAGGTTCAATAAAAACCTGGTGCCTTTCCTTATCCGCAAATTTAACTATCTTGTCCTCAATTGATGGACAATACCTTACTCCAGTACCGTTTATCTTGCCGCTATATAAAGGAGATCTATCTATATTTCTCCTTATAATCTCGTGTGTATTCTTATTAGTGTAAGTAAGATAACATGGTTCCTGTTTGATTTCTATTTTTTCAGTTTCAAACGAGAATGGAACTATTGGCTCATCTCCGTTTTGAATAGACATTTTTTCAAAATCAATACTGCTTCTGTGAACTCTTGCAGGTGTACCTGTTTTAAACCTTCTTAATTTAATACCCTTTTCTATAAGATTAAGAGATAACTTATTTGCAGGAAATAGTCCGTCTGGACCTCCTTCAAATGATGTTTCACCTATTATTATCTTTGCTTTCAGATATGTTCCAGTTGCTATTATTATTGCTTGCGCAGAAAATTTTGCATTAGTGTTTGTAATGACTCCATTAACTTTACCCTCACTAAAAGTTACATCTGTTACTTCATATTGACGGATATCAAGATTTTCTTGGATTTCTAAAATGTGCTTCATCATTATCTGATATTGTCTTCTATCTATCTGTGCTCTTAATGAATAAACCGCAGGTCCGCTTGACCTGTTAAGCATTTTAGACTGTATTAGTGTAGCATCAGCACACTTTCCCATCTGACCGCCTAAAGCGTCAATTTCCCTAACAAGGTGACCTTTAGCCGTACCTCCTATGCTTGGGTTACATGGCATGTTTGCTATGCTGTCAAGATTTAAAGTGAATATTGCCGTCTTAAGTCCCATTCTTGCACTTGCTAGTGCAGCTTCACATCCAGCATGGCCTGCTCCGACAACAATTACATCATATTCTTTCATTCTATTTACCTATACAGAATTTTTCAAAAATCCTGTCCACTATATCTGCAGTTGCTGTTTCTCCTGTAATTTTGCCAAGTTCCTCTGCAGCACATGTAAGGTCTACGCTCAGCATATCAATAAAAGATCCTTCTTTTGTGTTTTCAAGATACTGAATTGCATCCGAAATGTGTTTTTTATGTCTTTCGTTTGTTATAGCAGAGTCTTTCTGCCCTATGTTTCCTTTATTAACCATTTCTAGCAATTTATCGAATATTTCATTTATTCCTTCTTTTTTATCCAATTTATCTAAAGAACATGCAATTATCCGGTCTTTGAATATTTTTTTGAGCTCTGTCTCCATTATTTCTATATGTTTATCTCTCTCCTCTTTTAAGAGAAGGTCTGTTTTATTTAGGACGCATATGGCTTTATCCATATCTTTAATATAATTGAACATCTCATCTTTATATGGACGGTTTATATCAGCTATATAGATTACTGCGTCAGATTCCTCAATTGCTTCTTTGGATTTCTCTATACCAATCTTTTCTATCTCATTATCAGTACTACGGATACCAGCTGTGTCCTTCAATGTTACACATAGTCCCTTTACATCAATCTTAACTTCAACGACATCTCTTGTCGTGCCTGCTATATCTGTCACTATTACACGGTTCTGTCCGCATGCTCTGTTAATGAACGTGGATTTACCAACATTCACATCACCAATAACTGCTACATTCAGACCTTCCCTAATTATCCTTCTGTTTTCAAAATCCTCTATAAGTTTTCTAAGTTTATTAGTTATTTCAGAAGCCTTTTCTTTCGCCTGGTTAACAGTTATCTTTTCCACATCATATTCAGGATAGTCCATTATAACCATAATGTGTGATATTAAATCGATAAGCTCGTTCCTTATGCTTTTAATCTGTATGCTCTTTTCGCCCTTTAATTGAGATACTGCTTCTTTATATGAGCTTTCTGCTTCGCTGTTTATAAGATCCATCACTGCTTCAGCTTCCATAAGATCTATACTTCCGTTAATGAATGCTCTTTTAGTAAATTCTCCAGGTTGTGCAGGTATAGCGCCATTGGTATATGTTAACGCAAGTATTTTCTTCGTTACATATATTCCTCCATGGCAATGAATTTCAATAGTATCTTCTTTGGTATATGTTTTTGGTGCTTTCATTTTAAGAAGAAGCACGTGATCTACAGTGTTTCCTTCTTTGTCATGTATAATTCCGTATGTTACCGTGTGGCTCTTAATGTCATCAAATGAAACTTTTGATTTAAACATGCTACTCGCAATCGAAAAAGCGCTGATACCGCTAATCCTGATTACTGATATTCCTCCAGCGCCAATAGGTGTGGAAATTGCTGCTATAGTATGTTCCATCTTTTTTAATAGCTGCTTGTTCTTCCGTTTCGTTCAAAAGAAATGACTATTTTCCTGTTTGGCTCGTCTCCTACACTATATGTCGATATATTATCCTTATTCTGAAGGTATGTATGTATTATCCTTCTTTCATAGGAAGACATAGGATCAAGCATAAAGTCTCTTTTTGATTTAACGACTTTTTCAGCAGTCTTTTTTGCAAGGTCTTCCAAATACGCCTTATGTCTTTCTCTATAATTCTCTGTATCTATTAAAACTCTTATATGAGTATCATATGCTCTGCTTACTACTTGTGATGTAAGAAACTGCAATGATTGAAGAACTTCCCCTCTTCTTCCAATAATAAGACCGGAATCGTTACAGCTTATATCTGCCTTATAAAATCCTTCTTCTTCGCTGACATAAACATCGGGAGCTAATCCCATCTGTGAAAGAACGTCCTCTAAGAATAGCTTAATAGTTTCCTTGGGATCATCTTCTGTTGAGAAATACACTCTTACACGTGCTTCTTTTCTGCCAATACCAAGAAGACCTTTAATTTCTTCCTCTACTATTTCAATTTCTACATCTCCAAGTTCCAGACCTAATTCTAAAAGCGCTGCCTGGACCGCTTCATCAACTGTTTTACCTGTCTTTTCAATGCTTACCTTGCTCATTTTTATCCTTACTCTCCTTATTATCCTCTTTTACTTCATAGGTTGCTTCAATGACTTTTTCCTCACTTTGTGATGCGGCACCGCTTCTTACTGCTTCTGCCTCTTTCTTAGCGTCATAATCTTTCCTTATTTTCTCAATTAAGAAATGCTGGCCTATCTGAACTATATACGTGAATATCCAGTACAGTGACATGCTTACCGGTAATGTAAAGCCGATCCATAATGTCATTGCAGGCATTAAGAATTTCATAGTCTTATTCATCTGAGAAGACATATCCGGAGCTTCATTGGCATTAGAGGTCTTTTTCTTTACAGGCATCCTCTTCTTCATAGCTTTATCAGTAAGATACTGTGAAAGTATTACTAATGCTACTGAAATAAGGGGAAGAAATATTATAGGAAGATATGTTCCTATTGTTTCTGCTCCGAATAATATGGAAGGGTTGAATTTTGGGACTAAACCAAGATTCATACCTAAAAATTTCATATTGATGAGTTTGTCAGGTGTTATTAAATCTTTTACAAGCTCGAATTTTGCAGGATCTGATATTAGATCATTATTTATTGTCGTCTGCAATACAGTTGGAGCATACTCCAGGCGTTCCATAATTGTAGTAATGACATCCTTTGAAACTCCCTTTATATATGTGAGAGGCTGTGCAAGCACTCTGTACATGGCAATCAGCAACGGAAACTGAATCAAAGTCGGAAGGCATCCTGACGCGCATCCTACATTTTCCTGCTTATACAGTTTTTGAATCTCTTCGTTTTGTTTCTGCTGATCGTTTTTATATCTTCTCTTTATAGCATCGACTTTAGGAGTAAGTTCACTCATTCTCATTGTCGACTTTTGTCCTTTAATGGAAAGCGGCATTAATAAAAGCTTTAAAATCAATGTATAGACAATTAAAGTTATGCCAAAGTTCTGACCGCAAAGGCCGGTATAAAGTAATTCAAAAATCTTTCCAAAAAAGTTGTAAATAAAATCAAACATAGGTTTTCCTTTCCCTATTTAACAGGATCATATCCGCCTTTACATAAAGGATTGCATCTAAGGATTCTCCATATGGCCATGAATGATCCTTTAAAAGCTCCGTGTTTTTCCACTGCTTCTAGAGCATACTGTGAACAGGTAGGAATAAACCTGCAACAGGGTAATTTGTTGGGAGAGATATTGATTCTGTAAAATTTAATCAATTTGATTATAAGTTTCTTCATTCTTTAATATCAATTTTGCCTTATCCAGCAAATCGACTATTTCCTTTTCTATTTCATGGTATTTAGGTATTTCTTCTGTTTTTCTTACTACAAATACCATATCATACCCTCGTTTTAGATTGAAGTTCCCTGTTCTCAATATTTCCTTTATTCTTCTTCGATATAAATTTCTTTTTACACTGCTTTTATACGACTTACGGCTAACGGATATACCTATCCTATTGCGGGCGCATATGTTCTCCAGTAAATTCAAAGTTAAATATTTTCCGCTGAAGTACTTTCCTTTTCTGTATACACGTGAAAACTCATAGTTTTTTTTCAGCGTCTCCATATTTATCCTTTCCCATAAAAAGACATTTAAAAGGAATACTTATGCAGATAATTTCTTTCTGCCTCTAGCTCTTCTGTTTTTTATAACTTTTCTTCCAGCTGCTGAACTCATTCTTTGTCTGAATCCGTGTACCTTGCTTCTCTGTTTTGTTTTTGGCTGATACGTTCTTTTCATAAGTAACTCCTATATGTAAATAAAATTTTTCTCTTTCTTTGCAATACACATAAAACATGCATAGCGCATTAGATTATATATATTTATAATAAGGAATGTCAAGTTTTTTAATTTTAGTAAAAGATAAATCTATAAGCATTTTGATAATACACTATATGTTGTGTTAATGAAATATAAAAAGCACAAACAGTTTCTAGTTTCTCAATCTTCTTCACTTTCTTTTATCTAGCTATTGGTAAAATCTTTTCAAATATTAATTGTTAGCTATATATAACTTTGTTTTTGTGATTTAGAATTTGAAGTAAACAAAATCCAA
>JBAZFL010000025.1:0-13662 GCA_041653455.1 Clostridia bacterium | reverse complement strand
TCGAAGATGAAAAAAATATAATGCAGCTTAGAACAAATACCGCTCTTTCAATATACATGGATACTTACCTGAAACGTATTGCAAAAGAGCAGATTCAAAAACTGATACCCTTAAACCCTAAAGATGAATTTTTCGAAACAAGAAAGATGAAAAGGAATTTCGTGATCCATTTAGGTCTTACAAATACAGGAAAAACATTTCATGCTCTTAATGCACTAAAGGAAGCAAAGACAGGAGCATACCTTTCTCCTCTAAGGCTTTTAGCTCTTGAGGTTCAGGAACGACTGATGCAGGATAACGTATTATGCAGCATGCTTACTGGAGAGGAAGAAGATATCGTACAGGGAGCAAGACACATATCTTCCACTGTAGAAAAAGCAGACTATACACAATTATATGATGTTGTTGTTATTGACGAATGTCAGCTTATACAGGATGAATCAAGAGGGTGCTATTGGACGAAAGCGATTTTAGGAATGAAAGCTAGTGAAATTCATCTTTGTGCTGCACCAGAAGCTGAAGATATTCTAGTAAGAATTATTACTGATTGCAAAGAAGATTTCGAGATAATAAGACATGAGAGGAATACAGAGCTTATTTTTTCTAAATCACCTTTTTCACTTAGTAATGCGCAAAAAGGTGATGCATTAGTCGTATTCTCACGAAAAAGCGTGCTAAGGGTTGCTGAGGAATTATCAAGATACAATAAAAGAGCTAGTATTATTTATGGAGCGCTTCCATATAAAACAAGAAAAGAACAACTAAATCTTTTTTTAGAAGGAAAAACAGAGGTTGTTGTTGCAACTGATGCGATAGGTATGGGATTAAATCTACCAATTAAGAGAATAGTCTTTTTGGAGACAGAAAAATATGATGGCAGTACTACGAGACCACTAGTACCATGGGAAGTTAAGCAGATAGCAGGACGTGCAGGAAGAAGAGGAATGTACGAAAAGGGATATGTTTCTGCTGCATCTGATACTGATATGATAAATAAGTATCTTTCAATACCCAATGCTGCTATTGAATATGCTTATCTTGGATTTTCTGACATACTTTTAGATATTGAATGTGATATAACACAGGCTTTAAAAGTATGGAAATCAATTCCTACTGGTAGCTTTTATGTTAAGCAAGACATATCCAGGACACTGAATTTGTGCGACCAGATAAGAAAAATATATGAAGGTTTCAGCAAAAAAGAACTTTTAAAACTTTCATCAATACCTTTTGATGAAGAAAATAAGGAAGTTATGGAACTATTTAATGAATATGTATTGTTATATTCATATTCGCAGCAGATTTATAAACCGAGGATATACGCATATACATTGAATTCTTTGGAAAATTATTATAAATGTCTGGATCTGTATTACTCGTTCTCTAGAAATATGGGATATATTCCTGATTTGGTCTGGCTGAAAGAGACAAAACTTATGATTGCAGAAAAAATTAATAAAGAACTCATCTCACATTCATCAAATAAAAAAAGAAGATGCAGCATATGCAATCGTCCTTTAGGAAGAAATGATAAAAAAGATATGTGCACCAATTGTCTAAATGCACTAAAAGAGGTTGATTTAGAACTCTATAAATCATAAGATATTATATAGGAATTATTTCCAAAAAAAAGTATTGGAGTATTGAAATGAAGAAAGCATTGATAATGTGGGGCGGATGGTTAGGGCATGAACCAGAACAGGTAGGAAGAATATTTCAAAACGTTCTAGAAAAGGAAGGATTTGCAGTCAATAATACTGATAAAATGGATGTACTTGAAAATCTAGATGATTTGAAAGAATATGATTTATTTGTTCCTCTTTGGACAATGGATGAAATAAAGAAAGAGCATGTTGACAATGTTTCAGATGCTCTTGGCAAATATGGTACAGGGATGGCAGGATGTCATGGCGGAATGTGTGACGCATTCCGAAAAAATACCAAGTGGCAATTTATCACAGGTTCACAATGGGTTGATCATCCTGGGAATGATGGTATTGAATATACTGTTAATATAAAGAAATCATCAGATTCAGAAATAATTAAGGGCATAACTGACTTCAAGGTAGTTTCAGAACAGTACTATGTTCATGTTGACCCAGCAGTAAATATACTTGCTACTACAAGATTTCCGATTTATCCGGGATATTACGAAACGAATGGATGTGTTGATGTTCCGGTCGTGTACACAAAAAGATGGGGAGCTGCAAAAGTTTTTTATAACAGTCTTGGCCATGTTGCAAAGGTTTTTGATATTCCTGAAGCGCTTGAGCTGATGAGAAGAGGATTTATCTGGGCTTCTAGATGATATATAAGCATAGCAATATGTAAAGGGGGAGATTAAAGTATGAAAAAAGAAAAGATAAATGTCGGAGTAGTGGGGTGCGGCAACATAAGCGGTATATATTTTAAGAACCTAACAACACTTTTTAATGGTATTGTAAACATTTACGCCTGCGCAGACCTGATTAAAGAAAAAGAAGAAAAAGCATTGTCAGAATATAATATACCAAGAGCAATGACTTTTGAACAAATGACAGAATGTAATGATATTGACCTGATATTGAATATAACCCAGCCTTTTAATCATTATGACATCTGCAAACGCGCTCTATTATCAGGAAAGCATGTCTATGTTGAAAAACCCTTAAGTCTTACTTTTGAGCAAGAATTGGAATTGATTAATCTTGCCAAGGAAAGAAACCTTTTGTTGGGAGGAGCTCCTGATACATTTATGGGTGCAGGAATCCAGACTTGCAGAAAACTGATTGACGATGGATATATTGGAAATGTAGTAGGAGCTACCGCTTTTATGATGAGTAAAGGACATGAATCATGGCATCCTGATCCCGAGTTCTATTACAAACCGGGAGGAGGACCTATGTTTGACATGGGGCCATATTATATAACTGCTCTTATAAACCTCATGGGAGGAGTAAAGACTGTTGTTGGAATGAACAATACGGCCTTCAAAGAAAGAACGATAACAAGCCAGCCGAAGTACATGCAGAAAATTGAAGTCGAAACACCGACTCATGTATCTGCTATGCTTCAGTTCCAAAGCGGAGCTACTGCAAGTATAATAACTACTTTTGATTGCAAGAAAAGTGATCTTCCTCTTATTGAGATATATGGTACAAAGGGGAGCATTAAAGTTCCAGACCCTAATTGTTTCTCAGGTCCGGTATTCTTAGCTACTTCTGATGGTACAGGATATAAGGAAGTCCCGCTTACGCATATTTATTCAGATAACAGCCGAGGACTAGGGTTGGCTGATATGGCCTCATGTATAATAACAGGAAATATCCCTAAAGCTGGTTGTCAGCAGACAGGTCATGTTCTAGAAGTAATGTGTGCCGTATTTTCAAGTTTTAAAACCGGAAGATACTACAAGATGAAAACTAAATATCAAAGAACAAACCCCATGAGCAGGGAACTGGTTAAGGGTCAGGTATAAATATTGGAAAAATAAAAATCGTTTTTTATGCAAAAACTACATTATCCCTTTGTGAAACAATACAGAGTATTTCACTAAAAGGCTTTTTTGCATCCCATAGCATCTGTGAATATAGTGCAACAGGAAGCCATATGTAATCTTCAAATAAGCCATCTTCAACTAATGCAGATATCATCGCATTTCCATCTGTCTGATTGTTTAATTCGTTGATAATTTTCTGGCAGAGATGTCCGTTCTTAAGCCAATAACTCTGAATGTAATGCCATATTTCTTTTTTTTCACTAAATAAACCATTAGTTTTAGATTGAAAAGAACTGCCTAAAACATAAGGTCCTGCTTGATGTTCAAAATTAGACCAGTCAAGGCATATCTGCCCTTTTAGTACTACTCCAAAAGGTGAATTAGCTCTTAAATTGACTATTCTATTTGTAAATTCAAGTGTATCTTCAAAGTCCTCTGTTTTGCTTGGCAGGTATTGATAAGGAAATGAACCGCAATCTTCCCATATTATTGATACTCTATCATCAATCATCTTAATAAATTCGAGCTGATTTCTAACGGATGTCGCATGTAATCCGAAATGTATCTTAAGGTCTGGATATTTGTTTAAAATTCTGCCAGAAATTGTATTAATCCAGATAGTTACAGCCTGGCTGATTAATTGTCCATCTTTCATTTCATCTCTTGTTTCGGTAAATGACTGAATATATATTCCATCTGCGCCTAAATCCGCATAATCCTTCTCATATGCTTTAATTGCATGATCAGACCATTTCAATAACGATAGCGGATCTGTTACATTAAACTTTTCTCCCCAACCCCATGAATAACCCCATACTATCTGTATACTGTTTTCATGTGCATATTCAACGATCTCTTTTGCATTTACAGGTAAATGATCATTCCAGATTATCAATTGATTAAGCTTCAATCTTGCCATATTGTCTATATATTTTCTGTAATTATAAATAGTATGCCCCCATGTCCATAAACCACGTGTTTTTATTGAAGGCACAGAAGATATCTCATAGAATGGCATTTTTTCTTTAAATAGTTTTCTAAAATACGGCTGATGATCTTCTCTTGGTTTGGAAAAAGCAATGTAGTCATCAGCAAAAAATGTCGAGCAATAAAAAACGCTTACGTCATCAGATCCTGTAATTATAATAACCTGTTTATTTTTAGTATATGGGCTATCAATTACTTTGAAATAAAAACCATTTTCTAAAATATCCTCATCAGAAACAAGATCATGTATATATTTGTTATCATTCCTGGTTCCGATTAATATTAGGTTATCATCAAGAGAGGATGGTTTTTTTTCAGTTACGACACAATAGGGAACATATTTCGATACTGTCGAATGTGCTAATTCAACAGCTTTTTTCTGCATTTTGCTATATTCTCCATAAACAATCTTCCATCTATCATTTCCATAATCAACTGTATTCATATAAACCTCGTGCATAATTATATAGTAAAGATGGAATCAGTAAAAGAGAAATAATGTTTTTTTATTGAAAAAAATTATACTTGATATACAAAATCATTTATGTTATATTTGTAAGGCTGAGTTTTGGAGGTATTAAATGAGTGAAACTTTAAAAATAATATTAGGAATCGTACACATAATAGTATGTATAGCAATAATCGTTGTTGTATTGATGCAGTCAGGTAAGTCTGGAGGATTGTCCGGGAGTATAGCTGGCGGAGCAGAAACATTCTTCGGAAAAGGAAAAGGTAAGGCAATTGATAAGATACTTGCGAAATATACTGTATATGTAGCAGGATTCTTTGCTGTCACTTCTATCTTTTTATATCTGGTACTAAAGTAATAAAAAAATGCATATAAATCAAAAAGGCTATTAATAGCCTTTTTATTTTTGTATATCATAGTTTCTATAGCTCAGTATTATAAATCTTTTTAACATGCTTCCCATATGGAATCATTATTACTGCTAAAATAATAAGGTTTATTATATTAAATCCTGCTACAATAAATCTCTCATCAAATAAATCACCTAATCCTCCTGCTAGTAATTGACCGACAATTGCCCCCATCATTGTAAGCATTTGGAATATACCGTTGAATCTTGCCCTTATTCCGTCTGGAAGATAATTCTGAGTTGAGGATATCCTTATATTGTATGATGTTACTCCAAATATACCTACTAGAAAATTTAGTATCATCATAATGATTATTGGAGAGAAAAGGAAGGTTCCTGACATAATGCCAATGGAAGTATATACAAAGATAGCTATAGCAAATCTTTTTTTTGGAGGGTACTTAAACCTGTATTGCAAAACTCCGCCAATAAGCCTCCCAACAACCGCAAAAGCCATGACATATGTGTATGTCATTACTCCGAAAGACTCATTGTTTTTAAAATAAGGAAGCACAAGAGTTCCATATGAAGAATCAGAAAATGCCATAATAACAAAATAAGCTGTAATAGCTGCAAGCCCTGGTTCCTGTTTCAAATATTGTAATCCCGTTTTGAAATCATCTTTATATCTAGAAAAATCAAAGGACTTGATGATTTCATTTGTAATATGCTTTTCTTCAGCTTTAATATTAGTTTCAAAAATAGCAGCAATTAAAAAAGTTAAAGCATTAAAAGCAAAAAGTGGAGCAAGGCTGAAATTCTCATAGAAATAAGCAGCAACAGGAACCATCATCGCTGATAAAGGGTATAGAATACTTGATATAGAATATGCTTTGGAAAAATTCTGTTTTTCCACTACATTAGGAAAGAAACTGTCAAATGCGACTATATATGTCCCATCTATAGAACCTATTATCAAAGCCAGTATAATAATTAGAACAAAATTAAAGAAATCAAATACAAGTAATGCGAAAATTATAAGATATAGTGCTGCTGAAATAAAATCTAAAGTATAAATTATTTTTTTTCTGGAAAATCTGTCAAGATACGGACCTGCAAGAAGAGGCATTACTATCCTAGGAAGTGTATAAATAACTAAAGTCAGTGAATACAGAAACGTTGAATTTGTATAATCAAGTATAAGAAGACCTAATGCGAATCCTGATACTGCATTTCCCAGCATAGATACCGCACTGCCTATTGTCAAAATAGAAAAATCCCTAGTCCATAATTTATGTTCCATAAACACCTCAACTTGTATATATTAACATTGAAAATATGGAAGTTCAATTGGCTGATGCTAAAAATGCACTGACATGATATAATTACTGAACGAGGAGAACTCATGCGTATATTAGGTATAGATCCTGGTTTTGCAATAATGGGATACGGGGTTATAGATTATTTTAAGAATAAGGTAGAAGTTCTTGAATACGGTGTCATTAGGACTGAAGCGCATACTGAATTCAACAAAAGGCTTTTACATAATTATCAAGGCATTAATGAAATTATATCTATTTATAAGCCAGAGCATGTATCCATGGAACAGCTCTTTTATAATACTAACCAGAAAACGGTGATCAATGTATGTCAAGCTAGGGGAGTTGCTGTACTTGCAGTAGCCCAAAAAGACCTTCCGTTTTTTGAGTATACTCCTCTTCAGATTAAACAGGCATTATGTGGTTATGGACGAGCAGACAAGAATCAAGTTCAACAGATGGTAAAGGTGCTTGCGAATTTAAAAGATATACCAAAACCTGATGATGCAGCAGATGCATTAGCAGTCGCTATATGTCATGCTCATTCATTTAGGGAAGAAAGGAAAAGTTTAAATATATGTACGAATATATAAAAGGTGAAGTAATAGCAAAAAAACATGATTATGTAGTTTTAGATAATTCGGGAATAGGTTATAAAATATTCACGAGTATTAATACAATGTCTAGACTCAAGCTAAATGATCCAAGCTTACTACATACTTATCTTCATGTCAGGGAAGATGCAATGATACTATATGGATTCGCTTCTGAAGAAGAGCTTTTCTTATTCAATATGCTAATAAGCATTTCGGGAATAGGTCCAAAAGCAGCATTATCTATATTATCTGTTCTTTCATACCAAGAGGTAGCAACTGCTGTGGTATGTGAAGACTCAGCATCATTGTCAAAAGCTCCAGGAATAGGTAAAAAGACTGCAATGAGGATTATACTCGAGCTTAAAGATAAACTTAAAGGGTTGGAAATTGAAGACAAGGAAGTAAAAGAGCAGATTGAAGTTAGCGATAAGTACACAGAGGCTGTTAATGCTTTGCTTGTTTTAGGATATAATACGAAGTATGCAAGGCAGTCATTGAATAAGATATACAATGAAAATGATTCCTTACAGGATATAATTAAAAAGGCTCTTGCAGGATAGATTAAATAAATTCAAGGAGAAGAATAATGGAGGAAGAGAGATTTGTAACTCCGACATTTATTAAGAATGATCAAAGTGAAGCTGGTTTAAGACCGAAAATTTTTGACGAATACTTTGGACAGGAGAAAATTAAGCAGAATCTCAAAGTTTTTATTGAAGCTGCAAAACTTAGGCATGAACCTATCGACCATGTTCTTTTAGCAGGACCTCCAGGTCTTGGCAAAACAACTCTAGCTGGAATTATTGCATCAGAAATGGGAGCAAACATAAGGATAACAAGCGGACCAGCAATTGAAAAAGCAGGGGATCTTGCTGCGATACTAACAAATATAGATGAGAACGATATACTTTTTATTGATGAAATACATAGACTTAACCGAACAGTTGAAGAAATTCTATATCCTGCGATGGAGGATTTTGCACTTGACATAATAATAGGCAAAGGTCCCAGTGCAAAAACAATCAGGCTTGATTTAAACAGGTTTACCCTTATCGGTGCTACTACTAAAACTGGAATGCTTTCATCACCGCTAAGAGATCGTTTCGGAGTCTCATGCAGGCTTGAGATGTACACAGCTGAGGAATTAAGTATGATAGTCAAAAGAAGCTCGAAGATACTTGGAATCAATATAAATGAATATGGAGCAAATGAAATAGCTTCAAGGTCAAGAGGCACTCCCAGAATTGCAAACAGATTACTTAGAAGGGTTAGAGATTTCGCTCAAGTGGAAGGTGAAGATGTAATTACAAGTGAAATAGCCGATTTCGGATTGCAAAAACTTGAAATCGATAAAATTGGACTTGATAATCTTGACAGAGCAATATTAAAAACTATAATAACCAAATTTAATGGAGGTCCAGTCGGACTGGATACGCTTTCTGCAAGCATAAACGAAGAAAAGGACACTATTGAGGACGTATATGAACCCTATCTTCTGCAGCTTGGATTTTTACAGAAGACACCGAAAGGCAGATGCGTGACAAGACATGCATATGAGCATCTGAAAATACCATATGAATATAAATAAGATACTTGTACATACCTGCTGTGCGCCTTGTCTTGTATATGTGAATGATAAGCTTGATGAAATGGGAATAAGTTACAATTCATTTTTCTATAATCCCAATATACACCCAATCAAAGAGCATATGAGAAGACTCTCCACCCTAAGAGAATATATATCCCAATTTGAGCTTAATCTTATTGAAGATGATGAATTTCTACAGGAAAAATGGGAGGAGGGAATGAAATGCGAGGATTGTTATCTTATAAGACTGGACAAAACAGCTCAGTATGCAAAATTAAATGGTTATATAGCTTTTACCACTACACTATTAGTCAGCATATATCAGAATCATGAATCAATAGTTAAAATAGGTAAAGAGCTCGAAAAAAAATATGGTATAGATTTTTTCTATTATGACTTTAGGGAAGGTTACAGAAAAGGGCAGGATAAAGCTAGAGAACTAGGTTTATACAGACAGAAATACTGTGGATGCATTAATTCATACAATTCATCCAAATTTAAAGATAAGATTAAATGGGATTAGAAAGAGGATCATATGGGAATATTTAATAAGGATAAAATATATCTATTTGACGGTTCCAAAGGATTTATGCTTCAAAAGTATGGATTGCAGAAAGGCAAGCTTGCTGAATCCTATAATATAACTCATCCTGATATAGTTAGAAGAATCCATATGGAGTACTGCGATGCTGGAAGCGATATTATTCAGACTAATACATTATGTTCAAACAGATTAGTATTAAGACGGCATGGTTTAGAAGATAAGCATGATGAAATAAACAGTAAAGGTGTATTATTGGCTAAAGAAGCTGTAAACGGAAGAAATGTTTTAGTAGCTGCTTCAATCGGACCAATTGGTGAACTTTTACAACCATTTGGACCTTTGACTTTCGGCATAGCGTATAAATTGTTTAAAGATCAGATAACAGCTTGTAAAGATGCAGATATTATAAATTTTGAAACATTTACAGATCTTAAAGAAATGAGAATTGCTTTTCTAGCAAATCAAGATACAGTAAATCTCCCAGTTATATGTAACATGACCTATGAAAAGAATAATGCTACTCTTATGGGACATTCGCCTAAAATCTGTTCAGGTATTTTAAAAAAATTGGGAGCGGATGTTGTTGGTGTTAACTGTTCAAACGGACCGGAAAAAATGGGTGATATTTTAAAGGAAATAGCAACATTTGAAGATTTCACATGTGTCAAACCCAATGCCGGTGTTCCGCGTTTTACAGATGGAATTGCATTATATGATCAGGAGGAAAATACTTTCTGCAGGCATAGCGACAATCTGCTTAAATATAATATAGGAATAACCGGAGGATGCTGCGGAACGACACCTGATTATATAAAAGCTATGAATTATGTAAAAGAGCAAAAAAGAAATGTTACTGTCCCGATTGATACAAGAAGATATATTTTCAGCCAATACAGATGTGTGGATATAGATACTTCATATAAAATCATTGATTTTTATATAGAGGAGAACCAAGTGACTGACTGTATTGACAGCGCTTATGATATTAATGAAGAAGAATGCGACGTTTACAGAATTAATTATACAGGAGATGATGTGGAATTTATATCTTCATTAATAATCCAGCTTCAGGATGTATTGAAAAAACCTTATATCTTTAATTTTGATAATAATTTAAGCCTTCAAAGTGCTTTAAGATCATATTGCGGAATCGCAGGAGTTATTGGAAAATCGTTAAATCCATATGGAGCTATAAAAATATCATAAAATTGATTCTGAGTATTCAGTAAGCGTGAAATGGAAAATTGAACCATTCATGCCATCGCTTTCTACCCAGATTTTTTCATTCATTCTTTTTAGCGTTTCTCTGGCAATTGATAATCCCAGACCTGATCCTGAGCCCGAACGGGATTTGTCAGATTTATAGAATCTATCAAATATATATGGGAGATCCTCTTTTGATATACCATCTCCATAATCTTGTACAGAAACAATGTATTTATCTGTTTTTTTAACAATACTGATTTTTATCTTTTTAGCTGAATCATTCGAAATTCTCGAAAATTTTATAGCATTATCAATAAGTATAGTGAGTACCTGTTCTATCCGATCCGAGTTGCCAAATACAAATAATGGAGCATCAGGGACAGAAAATTCAATTCTGACATTCTCCTCTTGATTGGAATAATGATATTTCTCAACTTTATCGTATATAATGTCTGTTAAATCTACTTTTCCAATTGCAAATGCTTCATTTGAAGATTGAAGTCTTGACAGGGTAAGAAGGTCATTGATAAGCCTGTTCAAACGATGAAGCTCATTTGACATTAGATCATAATATTTTTTTATTTTTTCTGGATTTGTAACAATACCATCCTTTAGAGGAGCCAGAAGTCCCATTACTCCTGTTAAAGGGGTCTTCAATTCATGTGAAACATTTGCAACGTAATCTCTTCTTGTTTGCTCAAGCCTTACTTCCTTTGTTATGTCACTGAATATACCCATAGCTCCTATCAGGATATCATTTACGGTTAGAGGGTTAATGACACACAATATCATATTACCATCAGACTCATATGTATTCTCAATGCCGGTTTTAGATGACAAGCATTCTTTAAAGTCGTTCCATACATCTTCAATCGGGATTATACTGTATTTGTTGTCTTTACTGATTATAGAATTAAAAAGTTTCGTAATCGCCGGGTTAATGATTATTGGAGATATAGAATCATCAACAACCAAAATACCTTCATTCATGGAGTTCAATACACCTTGGAGCACATTTGTTTCCCTTGTAAGGCTGGATATTGTCTTATTCAACTGTGATGATAGATGATTCATAGTAATAGAGAGCTGCCCTATTTCTGCAGGATAAGCTTCATTTGCATGAACAGAGAAATCTCCCTTGCCTAATGCAATCGCAACATCTCTAATTTCTACTAAAGGTTTTGTAATGCTTTTTGAAAGTTTGTATACAGGATAAAGCATTAAAAGAGCTACTCCAATCATTGTAAGTATGAGAGTTTTATTAATACTGCTTAGTTCTTCAGAATAGTCATCAATAAATTTACATATTGTCAGTACTGCTTCAACGCTTCCATACTGCGAGAAGATCGGTCTCATAATTATAATCATATCCGAGTTGAATTCATTTTCTGTATTTTCTAAAGTCACATATTGTCCTGTAAGGACTCTTCGTACATATTGAGAAAGGTTCTGCTTATAGAAACGGTCCATATCGTTTTTACTGACCGCTGTGTTTTCCTTTTGAACTGCTGGAGCATATGAGTATACTTCGACATTTAATTTATCAGAAATTACGACATAGCTTCTTAGAATAGTAGATTCTGCCTGAAATACCTTATCGAAAAACTGTTCAAGCTGATCTTTAGTCATCCATTCCTCTGGAATAAGTGACGCAAGCATGTCTGTTTCTTCTTTTAAACGTTCCAATTGATTGTTTACGAATATCTCTTCTGAAGCAAGGGTATAGACAATAGTAGTGATTATTAACGATATAATCAATATTGTCAGCACCAAGAGCGCTATTTTCAGAAAGAAAGGTCTGTTTATGATCTTATCCATCGCTACATTCAAATTTATATCCTACTCCGTAAATGGTCTGTATGCATTTTTGTATACTTGGAGGGAGTTTGGAGCGGATACGTTTTATATGAGTATCAATAGTTCTTGTATCACCAGTATACTCATAACCCCATATGATATTCATGATATGTTCCCTTGTGTATACTGTTTTTGGATTTGATAAAAGAAGATACAATACTTCAACCTCTTTAGGCGTCGCATGTGTAGGCTGGTCATCAATAAGGATGGAATATCTGGTTATATCAACGCTAAGCTCTTTAAAAGTCACTTTGCCTGAGGAACCTTTGTTTGCCATATTTCTGACTCTATTAAGTACAGCTTTTATTCTGGCTATAACTTCCATGGAACTGAAGGGTTTTACAATATAGTCATCCGCTCCAAGGTCAAATCCTAATAAACGGTCAACTTCCTCTGATTTAGCAGTTAGCATTATTATTGGTATGGTACTGTCAATCCTAATCCTTCTGCATACCTCTATGCCGTCAATTTGAGGCATCATTATATCAAGGACAATAATATCAAAAAGACCCTGTTGATATTTATCCAGGCACTCTTGTCCATTAAAAGCTGATTCGTGAATAATTCCATATTTATCGAAATAAACACTTAAAGCCTCATGGACTATAGGATCGTCGTCACATATTAATACATGTATATCCATTTCATTTCGCCTCTTATTTGAATTATAACAAATAAAACACCTATAATAAAGTTAAATATGTATAGATAATAAATGCTTAAGTGTTATAATGTTTTGAAGAAGGAAGGCAGGAAAGATAATTGAAGATTTATAATTTCGATAAGATAACAGACAGACATAATACTAATTCATTAAAGTATGATTACTATAAGGATTTCGGCTATACAGAAGATCATATCCCATTATGGGTGGCAGACATGGATTTTTCAGTAATTGAAGAAATTAAAAATACAATTTATAAAATCAATGCAGTAGGTGTATATGGTTATACTGGCATTTCTGATAATTATTACAAAACAGTCGCTGAATGGATGCTTAAACGTCACAATTTCAAAATAGAGAGAGAATGGCTATGCATAACTCCAGGAGTAGTTTATTCCCTAAGCGCTGCAGTATGCGCCTTCACTAAACCGGATGAAAGCATAATCATACAGACACCTGTATATTCACCTTTCTACAGGGTAATAAATAATAATGGCCGTAAACTAGTAAAAAATCCTTTATTGTATGAAGATGGCTGCTATATGGTTGATTATGCAGATTTTGAAAGCAAGATTATTGAGAATAATGTAAAAATGTTTATTCTT
>JBAZFL010000024.1:0-14013 GCA_041653455.1 Clostridia bacterium | reverse complement strand
AATCGCCTCAACGGTTTTGCCTTCTTTTGAAGCGATGTAATCAAATCCAATCTGTGCATTTGCAGATAATTTTATTTCCATGATATTCTCCTTATTCGCAAGCGAAAGCCCCTTGAGCTGTATAGCAAGCCCAGTCATAAGAACTCGCTCCTGTTTTCATGGCACGGCAAGAAATAGCGTCCCCCACCGTAACCGTGGTCAAGCCGATATACTTCCCGTCAGCACAACTCACGCCGTCCAGATAGATGGAGTCATTGGCGTTCGGGTCAAGCCGAAACACAAACGCCGCTGTCAGTCCCAAAATCGCGTCAAAGCCAAGTCCCGCTTCAATCGCCGGTAGTGTATGCGTTACGTTTCCAGATTGTGTAGGATTGCCGATGACGGTACTGGATAGTTGAGCCACAGTAAGATTCGCACTAGACGAACCGTCAACAAAGGTAGGTACAAGTCCTGTCCATGTAACACCTGTTACATTCGCCGTACTTGAAATTGTCAGATTAGCCGCCCCAAGATTAGTAATGCCGGTCACGTTCCCTCCGGTTGCCGTTAAAGAATTGGTGACGATAGGGACGTTGGCGGCGATAGAACCCGCCTCTGTAGAGCAAGTCCCGTCACTCTTGAGATAACCGGAGCATGACCCCGAAGCGAATTTAGACACAATCCATTGCCACGTTCCCGTATCCCATCCTGTCGTAGTCCACGCATACGCAAAAAAGGGAATAAGTATAATTGATATGATTATGAGTATTTTCTTTTTCATTATCTTCTCCTTATGCTACGTTCAGATGTAGTGTTAAAACTGTTGCGGCACTATCCGCTTCTGTGGCAACAAGTTTCATAAACGGGTATGCAGGCGGAGAAAAACTGTAACCACCCGTTCCTACGGTTACACCCGAAGCAATAGACTCTGCTCCGGTGGGCGTGAAATAAGTCCCGTCTTTCGTTGTGCAAACCGTGTAGGAAAATGTTAGACTTCCTGCGGTTGTGACATAAGCTATGCTGAAAATTCCATTTTGTGCAGAACGTCTCAAGTCTATCGCACTGGAAGTAGCCACACCTTTTTTAGATATAGCCTCCGCATTAAATACCTTGTAAGTCGTAATTGCTCGTTTACTCATATATTTTCTCCTTTAATCAGTTAAATCCGTTGCTGTTATTGTGCCGTTGATAATCTCTATCCTGTAATATTTCCCGTTGGTGGTGTCCTTGAGAATCACCCCTTTATAAGCAAAGGGTGTATCGTCATCGTTCTTGCCGATGTAATGCGTGTTATCTGCCACGGGAACTATATTCCCCGTTGTAATATTCCCTAAAGACGCGGACGTAATCAGTGTAATCAGTTGTGATACAGAAAGCCCGACAATATGACCCCCTGTAATTCGTCCCAAGACTGTCTGTTCTGATAAAGCCAACGCCGTGGGAACCGCCGTGCTGGATGTGGCATTAACCAAGACGGTTTCAGCCGCCTGTGTTGCCAACTTCGCCAACGTAATAGAATTATCGGATATGGATGTTACACTTCCCTGTCTGCCAAATTCCAAGTGCTGATTAGCAATAAGCGTTTCCCGTGAGTGAATTTCAATCGTAGTGCCGCCGGAAACCAGTTCGATAATGGGCGTAACCGACGCCTTGTCGGAATTAAAGATAATCCCCAAGTCCAACATTCGCTGTCCTGTGGCGGGAGAGAATAAAATAGTCACAGCAGTCGTCCCGTTCAGAAATCCAGAAGTCTGTCCGGGGACATCATCTGTGTCTATATAAGAGCAAGTATAAGCCGGTTGATAAATAGTATCTATATTCACCGTACACCCGCTCCCTCCTGCGGCGGTTGTAGATAATCCCGTCTCTACAGCATAACCCGTCCCGTAAGCCGATATGGAATTAATGGCTGTGATAACACCACTCGCAGAAGCTGTTGCGGAAAGCGTACCAGAAGCCCCTCCAGACTGAACCACCGTCAGCGTCACCGTTCCTTCCGTGTACCCTGTCCCGCCTTCATTTAACGTGACGGACTTAATTCCACCTGATACAGCCGCCGATAATTTCGCCTGAATGTAGTCGCCTTGATCTATGACTATCATGCAACATATACCTCTGTAATGGTGATGGATGAACTGGAAACACCGCCCAACTTTCTACTGCCTGTCTCAACGCCGTTGACATTCGCCCCGCCGGTATTAGCACCGTATCTGACCTTAAATGTGGTGGCGTCTGTCGTTCCTGAAGTCATCCAATATTTCATGACGATGGGATTTGTCTGGTCTGATCTGTCACACCATACAGACGAAGCGGCTGATGCGGCGGCTGATGAATCTTGAAATAATCCGATTGTAACAGTGCGTGGCGTATCGCCTGTTCCCGCCCTGCTCACCTGAAGCACAACGTCAATAATTAATTTACTGTCGTTGCGTTTTGGCGTAATGGCAAGTGTTCCCCATTCCTTCCCTTCGGAGCTTTGAGGGATGGAGTCGTCATAGGGGATGGTATTTGTCGTGGAATCGAGTGCACCGGAACTATAATTGACCACCTGAAGCACATGGGGGGTATTGTCAATGACGTAATCCAGAGAAGCGGGTGAAATAGACCGTGACGCATCCGTCCCTGCAAGGGCTTCCGCATTGGTCGCTACTTCCACCGTACCGGCGGATGATGTGGTTGCCGCACTGACAATGCCCGTAATTGCCTCCCTAACTGCCTGTTCCGTTGGGATAGAGGTATCATCGCCCGTTGCTCCGACACTCGTTACGAGCAGAAGCCCGTCTTTGAGCGTTCCAGAATTTACACCGTTCCATTGGGGGATGTAATTAGCCGTGTTGGTCGCGGGTGCGGTCACATACGAAGAACCGGCATTAAGATTTACATCCTTGTCGTATTGCGTCACATCATCAGAATCCTTAACCACAACCCGATACTGACCAATGCCGTAAACTTCAGCAGAACCATCAGCATCTAACACAATGGAGTAGATGGAAGCAGTCGCCGCTATGTCAGTATAAGCCGCCTTAGGGGTCGTCCCGCCAATGGCATAGAAATAAGCTGTGCCTCCTGACAGGGAATTTTCCGCATTCCTTAATTGTCCGAACAGAAATTGAAAACTCGTCGCTTCAGCCATAGTTTATACCTCAAAAAATATTGAACCCTCTCTGTTGAAAGAAAGAATCCTGTTGTAAGCCTTTTCAGCTTCGCCTTTCAAAAATGCCCTTTCCTGTAAAGGTAACTGATATTCAGGTGCAATTCTGTCAGCCAGACAATAAGTAATAGCCTCAATCCATTCTAGGGGAGCGTCAATGGTTTCCGTGTCGGCAAGCAAATCGTCGACTGGTCGGTCTATCGTCAACACTAATTTGTCGCCGCAGTAATCGGCACAAGGCCACACATAGAGTTTGCCGCAGACTAATTGCGGGTCATAATAAGCCTGTACGATTTTACCCGTAGAAGTCTTTGACGGTAGAATGTCGTAATCAGACTTAGAAACCATGTCTATCGGGCGTTCCGTTCCGTCTGCCGCCGTTGAATTGTAGTATTTAAAATTAGCCTCTACTCTTGTGGGTCGTTGTATTTGAGTCGTTGTCGTATGAGCATAAACCAGATTCCCATCAGCACAAGCAACGCCAATCGTAGAAGATAAAGCAACATCATACCCCGATACTGTGCCGGTAAACCACTCAATAATGCCATTATCATTTTCAATTCCTATATAATCAGTAGATGAAATTCCCGTAACCGAAGTCAACGTAGCCGTGGAATCACCCACTTCCAAAGCACCGTTTAAAGTCGTCTGGACATACGATGTTGCACAATGCGAAAATCCGGTATACGTTGTCGGGGCAAGGTTATAAACAGCCTGTCCTTCATTCAGGAAAAGCGTAGCGTCCTGTTTCAACCACAAAAGCCCGTCTGTCTGCCAAGATTTCAACATAGAGTTACAGGCGAATTTAGCGTCAATAAGCTGTTCCGGTCGGGGATTTCCCGTAGCGGGATAAGCGTGAACTAATCTCAAAGACCGTTTAAGTATCTGGTCACGAACTGGATTCCAAGTTGTCGTCCCTGAAGTTGTCATATTATCGTCCTATAATTTTTCGTTTTTCGTCACGTCTGATTTTTTCAATCCTGTTTTGTTTTTCTTCATCGCTCATTCTCTGATAACTAGGTCGCTTGATTTCTTTCCCTATGGCTTGATTGACCATTAGATTGTATTTGATGTTGGCTTTTTTGAAGCGTTCTTCGCCGACACGCTTTTTAAAAGATTCCAGTTCTTTTGACAATTCCCCGTCCCAATGTTTGTTCGGTTCGTAAGTATTAGCATTGACACCGATTAAATCCAAAACACTTCCCACAATGGCGACTGCGTCATTTTCTGGGTAATCCCCGCCAACATTCTGATAGAAATTTCTGACAGGGATAGGAACTGTTAAGTCGGCGGCGGTTGTTAAGGCCGTGGGTTTCTTTCCTTCAAAGTTTCTCTCTCTGCCCAGATACACACCAGTTCTTACAAGTGGGGTTGTTTTGTTGATAAGAAAATCTATTCCCACACTTACTCTATCAGGGGCGCCTTTTTTGCCCGTACCAAGTTCCTTAATGATTTTGGTTTGTGCGTTTTTAGTCTGTCCTGATAATTGTCTTGCTAATAAAATAATATACTGACTACGTCCACCTGTTAAATCTATTCTTGTATTGCCCTGACGATACTTGAGGAAGTCAGAACTCCGTGGGTCGGTTTCAACACTACCGGGATTTAAGGCATTTAAAAAAGCAACAACCGTAGCTGTTTCGGCTGTTATTTTCAGAAGGTTTTTTGCAGCTTCTTTTTTCCAGAAAGCCGTTTTTAATCCACCAGTAAGTCCGTGAGCCGTAAGCACCTGAACATTAGCCCACATCATTCTAGGAGCCCACAACACAAGATTGAGAACAGCACCCTTGCCTATATCAGACCGTTTGGTAATGGCATTGATAACCTTGCCACCGTCTTTAAGCCATGCCTCGTTTATATCTACGCCGTTCTTTTTTGCTATGTCGTGCATTAAGTCAAAATAATTAATCCTCATTCTTACGGCAGAACTTGTAAACGCAACTTCCGAAGCCTTAAATGCTCTGCCAAGATAAGGCACTCTGGCAGGGTGTGAAGTAGGGTATTGTTCTTCAAAACTAGCGAGGATTCCGGCTTTCTGGTAATTGCCGTTCATGTAGTTCGGTCTTGAAACTAAATCAGCATGAAGAACATCTTTGGCTTTTTCGTTTCCGTGTTTCTCTTTTAATGATTTATAAATGTCCGTAAAGGACTTGATAGCACCATCTTTCCAAGCAGATGGGTGTGTTTGTAGTAAGTCTAAACCTTGCCTTGCTATGAAACTATTATCAATAGAAGCCACCATAGCAATCGAGTTCTTATCAAGTTCCACGCCAACGTCTTTAATGATTTTCCCTACGGCAGCAACCTTGTTGTCTTGCCAATCTTCCTTAAATTCCCCTGCTCGTCTTTTCGCCATTTCAGCAATAGACAATTCTTCGGTTTTAAGGCTTTCTATATATCTGTTGGCTTGCACCTGTGCCATACCATAGTCCAGTTTGTCTTTCGGGCTAGGCCATGTTTCGGTATCTTTGTTATAGTTCTTCTTGAAATTGTCAGCCGTCTGGTAAAGGTCGAATATCTGCTTGGCTTCGGCTTTGGTAACGTGCGTTCCTAGTTTAGCGTCTGCAAGGTCGTTTAAAAAAACCTCATGTTCTTTCGGGGAGAAAGTTCTTTCAAACTGTTTATCTCGGTATTCCTGCATCATCTGTTCAATCTGTGCTTTCTTTTCGGGAGAGTATCTTCCTATCTCGCCGACCTTAGAAGCCCAGTTCTTAATCCCTTGCATACGGTTTTTCAGAACAAGTTTCTGCTCAAACAAGTGATTCACTTCGGGAGCTAAATCACCTGCGTAGTTTTTTAAAAATTCAATTCTCTTTGCCGTGTCCATGTTGATTAAATCAGCAATGTCAATCGCTTTGTTTTTCAAAGCCATTCTGAATTTCGCAACATCTTTTGGCGGTAAGCAAAATGTTTTCATTAGCAAACTATTTTATCCAAAAATCTGTCCCAAGAAAGTTCCTCTTTAGACAGGTTGATTTTCTTCACTTCTTCGTTTAATACCTTTCTGACTTTCTCTTTTATCTGTGGGCTTCGTACTTTAGATTCTCTGCCTTTTTTGACTTCCTGAATTGTTTTAACAATATTATTAATTGGTTTTTCCCACCCACTAGCCCCTAACTGTTGAGCCGCTAAACTTCGCTGTTCTGCAATAGGGGATTTTGCCAAGTCCATAAGCATATCTATATTCCCTGCTTTGGTAGCCTCGTTAATTGCTACATTGAAAAGAACCTGCGGGTGGACATCTTCGGGAAGTGGTTTATTGCCTTTAGCCATTTCAAAGAAGTCAGGATTGCTTACTAATGCCTGTGCTTTAGAAACTTCTTCGACTTTCTGAATGGAATTGTATCGGGCTAATTCTCTTTCGGGTAATCCTTCAAATCCTTTTTCAATGAGGTCTTTGTTAATGTCTAATGCCGCTTTAGCCGGTTTACCCTCTACTGGTGTTTCTGCTGTTTCAACGGGTTTTGCAACATTTTCGGCTTGCGAGGTTGCCGTAGGTTCGGCTTTCTCAACAGTAACCGTGTCTTTGGTTGTGGTGTTTTTTGGTGGTTTTATTTCCTCTTTGGGAAGTTCCTTTATGGGTTCTGGTTTTGTTTTAATACCCTTTTCTGCATCCCTAAACATTTGCGTCTGTCTATCTATGAGTTCCGTATTAGCGTTAGCCAACTCAAAACCTTGACCTTCCGGCAATGCCAACGGCTTTTCCTCAGTTAAAACACTCTTTGTAAATTCAGGAGATACTCTTTGGTCACGGCTTATTTCGGGAAGTAATGAAGTGGGAACTTTATTCACTTCACCCAAATCAATTTCAGGAGGCTTAACTTTGCCCGTGATTCCTTTTACGCCTTTTATTGCTATCGGTGCGGCAACAAACGGTATCGCTTCACCTGCAACTCTTACGGAAGTAGCAAGATAGGGGTTGCCCGTTTTGTCATAAACCCAATCACCTGCCTGTTGAGATTTTTCAGAAATATACTCAAACGGTGCGGCAACATAACCAGATAGTTTTTTCCCTGTTTCAGTTTTTGGTTGATAGGAAAGTTTCTCCTGTATGAAGTCGCCTAATTCAGCACCTTCTTTTTGCTGACCGGAAATAAGCCCTGAAGCCTTAACTATACCGGAAGGAATCCACGAAACAGCACCTAGACCCGTAGTTAAAGCGGCCTCGCCTACGCCCTTAATCTTGTCAAATATATCTTCTTTGGGAACGATACTATCGAAAATATCACCTTTAGAAGTTGATATGCTGTCAAATATATCCGGCATTAAAAAACGTACCCTCTTTTTTTAGCAATCTCTCTGGCTTTGTCTTTATCACCACCAGCTTCTTTTAAAATTGCAGTTGCTGTTGTTTGGTCAAGTTTCTTTTGTGACACTCCCTTGCCGTGTGACAATCCGCTTCCAAATTCATTTGTGACTACGTTTGTAGGATAAACTATTTGTATATCCTCACCATTATTCAGTCTTGCTTTAAGTGCCGCAATAGCTTCTTCTCCACCTTCTTCAAGATTATCTTTGTGCAGTTTTCTGAATTTTTCCAATTCTGCCAGTTTATTTTTTATTGATTTTTCTTTTTTGCTGTCTAATCTTTTGCTTTCTCCACCACCTTCTGATTCCTTGTATCTCCCGCCACCTAATTTATTACGTTGCGCTTTGGCTTCTTCATCAGTCAGATAAATAACTCTATTGTCTTTGGTTATGAATTGCTTTAATGGTTCTTGTTTTACTTTTTCTTCGGGAAAAAACTCTACATCTCCCTTAACCCAATCCCTAAATTCAATTCCGTTGCCGGTATCGTAAAATGTCCCATCAGGTGTAAATTTAATCTTATCAATTTCAGGATTGTCACCAAACAATGCCTTTAGTTCTTTCTGTGTTGCATCGTGATTATAATTGTTTTTCGTGTAAATCTTCCCTGCGATATTATGAAACTGCATATCCGCTTTTTCTTTTTCGGCTAACTTAGCGGCTCGTTCTAATTCTGTTGACTGCATATCGTAGTTAAACTTTTTTTCTTGAAGTGCCAACATTCTATTCCGTCTTTCGTTGTCAACGTCTTGTTGCGCCAACTGGGAGTTTTGATATTCCTTCCTATCCCTTGCGTCAAAGGCGTGTTGTAATATTTCTGCACTTCTGTCGGGTGTAATCTGAATAGGCATGATTAACCTCCGTAAGTTGCGGCAGAAGCGTTATATCCGCCCATTGTGTAGTCTTGTAAGGAATTAACACCACCTCCAGAATAACCGCCTCCAGAATAACCGCCATTATACCCACCGCTATTTCTAATGAAAGCAGACCCGACACTAGCTCCGGTATTGTTCATTGTGTTGGCAAGGTTCTGATAAATACTTGCCATATTGTTTCCCTGATTCGTATAGATGTTTCCTAAATTGGCGGCTGTATTACCCACTTGATTTCCGTATGTCTGTCCTGATTGTCCCATTGCGGCACTTGCGCCCGTTCCTAATTTCAACGAATCAAGAAGTCTTGCGTAGGAGTTCTGCCAATCCCTTGCGGCGATACCAGAACTTAATTCTGTCAATCTATTTGCGGCAGTCCCACCGCCTAAAAGACCTCTTGCGGCCAACTGCCTGTTCATTGTTTTAGTTCCCTGCTGAAGCTCATATTGTGCGGCAGGGGATTGTTTCATATCATAACCACCTTTCAGCATTTTAGCATAATCTTCTAAAGAAGAAATACCCTGCTGATAGAACGGTTCCTGACGGTTGACCTGATCTTGATAGATTTGCTTCTGGACGTCAGCCGCATATTTTATAGCATCTGCCGATTGTTCTGCCGCATCAGAAGTAGCCTGACCCTGCAAGTAAGCGGTCTGTCCAAACTCTGAACTCATAATATCCCCCTATATCCGTTCCTCGATAACATAATGAGAAATTTCCTGTCCTTTATTTAGTAGAACTGGTGCGTGTTCTTTAGTAACTTTACGAATAACTTTTGTTACTCCGAGTTTATGACCAGTATCTAAATATTGAAGGTGCAACTTTTTGCCTATGTCTGTTTTTCTCAATTCGGGTTTAACGTAGAAGTTCAAACCAACAATAACCTTATCCCCTGTCAACTCGTCATAATACCAGTAACCGGAAACAAACCCGACAATCTCACCTTCCAGTTCGGCAACGTATAAATGATTTTGTTCCTGTTTGATGAACTCGCACATTTTGGCAGACCAAATTTCTTTATTTGGGGTATAGGAAGGATTTTCTTCTTTCGCCATATCAACCCAAAGGTCGGCACACTTGGGAATGTCGCAAGGATAAGCCCTGCGGATATTGAATTTCTTTTTCTCAATACCCTCATTGATGATTGCTGAAGTGACAAAGTTATTCACCGTTCCGTCATTCGCTTTCCAATAAGGTTCACAGTCAATATCCCACAAGTCTATGTTGAGAACGTCATACCAAGATATTATTTTGAGATTCAGCCCCTTATAAAAGACTTGTGCGTAAGATACTTTTTGATTATCGTTCTGAAATTCAACATCGCCCAAATATCGAATCACATCGGAAACGAATATCTTATTGTCGGCTTTTCTTTCTACACCTAGATTAGAAGCAACCTTTAATCGGAAATTATTAACAACGTCTTGATAGGCTGTGAAGATTTCCAGCGCCTCGTCAATCTGTTGCAGGTCGTCAATGACATAAAAGCAAGTCCAAATCTTTACGTTTTTCTTTTTACAAAGTTCCAGAAATTCCAAATCTCTGCCTTCTGCTTCTTTGTGAAAAGAAAGACTGATATTATGAATACCGTTGTCTTCTGCCAGTAAGGGTACAATTTCATCAAAATACGTTTCGTCACATAACTTTATTCCGTTGGTTAAAAGATTAACCTCACCCAAAGTTTTGAGTTTAAGGATAATCTCTTTTAAGTCTTTGTGGAGAGTAGGTTCTCCACCGGTCAGAATGAATGGAGCGTGTTTATCAAGGGCTTCTTGATATATTTCCTCAACTGTCCTTTCAGTTCCATTGTTGTCATGGTAGCAATACTTACATTTAATATTGCATTTAGAAGTTACGTCTATCAAATAACCATCGTATATTTCTTTGGATTGAGCCAACTTAAACCATTCAGGGTTACGTTCAACCATTGCGTTAAATTCACCGTGAACAGGGCATTTCTTGACCATCATTACATTTTGGTCAATGTAGATGTTGGCTGGTATTTTCCTGTAGCATACTGGGCAAAGGCTTTCTGTCAGCAATTTATCCACCTCAAATACCGCTTGGCGTTATAATTAATGGTTGTTGTGGAGCTTCCATACTCATTGGTTACGCTACTTGCCGTTGTGGATTCCACTTGCAGGGATTCCGCAACTGTCTTTGACCACCGGTGAATATCATCAAACCACCGTGCCAGTTCCCGTTGGTCATACCCTTCGCCTTTTTGTCTCGGAGGTTGTCCGATCATCCGAAATTCTCCTGAACATTTACTAATGCCATATCCACCTCATCGGACAGCCTAAACTCATACTGCCGTGAACGGTAGCTTCCCATTCTCGATAGGTGAATAATGAAGTCCCCGAAGTATTTGGGATTAAGAGGCAGTTCCACAAAGTCGCTCCATATCGAATAGCCGTCATCCCGCCAGCGCATCAGCATTACGGGGTCGGTCGTGCCGTCATCCGCAAACGTCTTGATTTTGATGAACAGTTCTTTAGATTGCTTGATTTTAGAGGTATCACCCCAATCCAACCAACCTGTTCTCCGATAAGAAACCATGTCGTTATCCGCATCGTCATAGACGCTTCTGGACAGTTCGTATATTTTTCCGTCCAATCTGGACATAATCAAATACTTGTTCCACCTCTTCACAAAGCAACAATGCTGGCCTATAAACCGCTCATGCTTGCCCTTTGTGGCGTTGTAATAACTCCACCTTAACCAAAGGTCGTTCTTGTAGTCATACGCCCACGTCTGATCCGCTGTCGGGAAGTTAAGTAAATAAATAGCAATTCCACCGACACAGATTATATCTCCGATAGCGTCACTTACGGTTTCCATTCCGGCTAAGATGTTGGCAATCGGTTCTGATATGACTACCGGCGCACGGCCTTGAAGTTTAACCACGACTCTTTTCTTGTCCACGACACATAAAGCAAATATCGTGTTGTCCATTTTTTGAACGGAATAGACCGCCTCTAGTCCCGCTTCTCCTGCCGCACCGGGAACATTTACAAACGGCGTAGAACCGTCATCCTGAAACACCTGTAAGCCTTGCGTACCCCATGCGTAAATCTCTTGCCACGCCGTAAATAAAGCCGTTAATTTGTCGCCTTTATAGTCACAGGTAACGGGATTGTCCGTTGAACCCCAATAATTGTTTTCGATTAAAGAAGTGAATGGGTCTGTATCTGTGAAGTCGAATCTGTTTGTATCAACTTCATTCGCTATAAAGCGTGAATTTATCCAAGCCACATGAGTAGCTTCTGGAGAGTTAGAATCAAGGGGAGTGCTTAACGTAGGCTCTGCGTCTGCCGATACATCGCTTGAAGTTATTGCGGCCAACACTATATCGCCGTAAGCCGTTCCTGTGGAATTAATCGCATAAGCCCTGACGTTGTAATTTACACCAGCACTTAGTCCTGTAATGGATTTGGTATAAGCACCTGTCCCGTAAGTACCTGTGTCGTAAGCCGTAGAATCTGAAACGGTCGGAGTTCCTAAGGATGATTTTTTATAACAAAATCCTCTGGTGGTTACATCAGACGTTCCTATATCTGTGATGTTGCCGTTTCCGGTGAAAGAAGAAGTGGTAACTTCGCTGACAGCTTGTGTGGTGACTACCGGAATATTAGCGGCGGCTGTCGTAAGTTGAACCGTTGTTCCATAAGCTGTATCAACTGAATTAGTAGCATAAGCCCTGACTCTATATCCCGTCCCTGCTGTAAGACCTGTAATAGCTTTTGTGTAAGCACCGGTTGAATAATCTCCCGTATCGTGAACTTCGCTATCTGCTACTGTCGGGTCGCCTGAAGTCCCCTCTACATAACAAAATCCTCTTACTGTTGGGTTAGCACCGCCTGTTGTTACGATTGTTCCGTTGGCTGTGCATGAGGTAGATAAAACTACCGTACAATCCTCTGTGGTTAAGGTCGGTGCGACTAAATCAGTAGTCACTTGAACGGTATCGCCGTAAGCCGTTCCTCCGGTCGTAACAACGTAAGCCCTGACCCTGTAACCTGTTCCACCAGAAAGTCCCGTTACTGCTTTATCCCATGACTCTAATGTTGTGAAAGTTCCGTCATCATAAGCGACGGAATCAAAATCAAACGGGTCGCCAACAGTACCGGCTTTATAGCAAAAGCCTCTGCGGGTAATATCGGAAGAACCTAATTCCGTAATTGTCCCGTTTCCCGTAAAGCCACTGTCAGATACTGCGCTTGCGGCTTCTGTTGTAACTGTGGCAGGAAATTCACCATGTCCCGTTCCTATTTTGATATAGTCAATGTGGGACACCATATCATCTGTCGTAAAACCAAGCTGTGACAGAGTTAGTCTACCATCATTTCCTGTGGTTTCGTAGTCGCAATCAACAGTCCCCTGTGACACATTGTCTAAAAAAATCTCGCAAGTAGCAAGGCTTTCGCCTGTGTCTTTGGTTACCAAAAAACGCCATGTCTGTAATGCTTTGGTTGCATCGTACTTCACAATATCTGTGCCAATTTCCGTAACCGCACCGCCAGTTTTTGCAATATACAACCCATCAGAACAAAAGCTAGTTGAAAACCTCCACGTTCCTGTGTGATATGTCATTCCGAAGTAATCGTTATTCGATCGTGTCCCGATTAAGTCGAAATATGTTTCTATTTCTATTGTGAATAAATTTGGAGGAGATGTTACTGTCCGATACCGACTAGCAAAGGCGTTCCCAACAGCACCAGTATTTGTATCAAATCTAAACTGCCCTGCTGGACTTACCTCACTGACACCAGTACCACTATCACCGTCAGTCCAATCCGAAATATCAGAACAATCTTCGTTTAAAATGTCGGCAGTAATTAATGCCATTATTCAATCACCTTCAGATACGTTAAATTACCGCTTGCCATATAGAGCCAAGGATTCCCCGCCGTGTCCTGACCGTCATCAAAAATTACCGGTGTGCCTGAAACAGGATAATCCCTATCTGCTAATTTTGCCTTCCATGCAAATGTCAGCACCATGCGGGAAGTGCTTGTGGGTGTAATCACTAAGCCTTCCGTGGATGTCGTTCTAATGGTGTCTATAATCGTATCGGTTCCCGTAATGGTAGAACCTGTCGTGCCACCTAAAGTATAAGTAGCCGAACCGGAAGTCACATAGGGTTTGATCGTCACTTCATAATCAACGCCCTTCAGAGTTGTATTGACGGCTACTGGAGTTACCTGACCTGTCCCGTCTGAAATCTTAGCCAGTGCGCCGTTTTCAAACGGATAGGTAGTTTCCTCTGTGACAGCGTTATATTCTGATTTATAGGTTGAATACGCAATCGGGGCTATGTCATCCGAAGCGTTTTTAATGGGAACCTGCCACCCCGTCCCCAAGTTCCAGTTTTCGTGATTTGCGCCTGAATATCTCGGTGACTCATCTTCACCAAGACCAGTTAATTCAGCCTTTGTTCCGTCCTCGTAAATAACAAAGACTCTCCCACCGGATATAGCAATAACCTTGTCAGCCGCTTCCCAATCATAAATTCCATCACCGGGCAAGTCAGTTCCTAAGTCCATAAACTGCGTCATACCCGGTCTCCTGCGGGTGATAAAGCCCTCGCCTGGAACCGCCTCTAAAATACAGTCCATCATATCATCAGTAGCAATACCTTCAGCTATTGAGTCAGTATTATAATATGGTTTTACATTTAAAGAGGCTATCTTCATAGCAAGT
>JBAZFL010000023.1:0-14307 GCA_041653455.1 Clostridia bacterium | reverse complement strand
TTAGATGAAATAAACAGTAATTTTGATATATGCAGATATCTAGATTGTGCTTTCGCAAAAGCTTCTTACGCATTAACATACAAAGGTACAGTACCAGACATAAATGCATCCAAAAAAATAACTCTTTTAAATGCTAAACATCCTTTAATACCTGCTGATGTTGTTGTACCTATAGATTTTAAGATTGGAGAAGATTACAGGATACTTGTAATTACAGGCCCTAATACAGGTGGGAAAACTGTAACTTTAAAAACAGTCGGCCTTCTAACTGCAATGGCTCAAGCTGGATTAGCGATACCAGCAAATGAGGGAAGTGAATTATGTATTTTTGATAATATATATGTGGATATTGGTGATGAACAGAGTATTGAACAGAATTTAAGCACTTTTTCATCACATATGACTAATATAATAATGATACTCGAAAAAGCAGGTTCTTCGAGTTTAGTATTACTAGATGAACTTGGTGCTGGAACAGATCCTGTAGAAGGATCAGCATTAGCATTAGCGATAATTGAAACTCTTAAAGAAAAAGATATAACAGCAGTTGCGACAACTCATTATACTGAGCTGAAAACATATGCTTCGGTTACTGAAAATGTAGAAAATGCAAGTTGTGAGTTTGATGTTAAGACATTGAAACCTACATACAGACTATTAATAGGCATACCTGGAAAAAGTAATGCATTATATATATCCAAAAGACTGGGATTAAAAGAAGATATAATCAAAAAAGCTAACAGCTCAATAGATAATAAGAACAGTGATTATGAAAATATTATACTTGCGTTGGAGAAAAACCGTCAGAAGATGGAAAAAGAACGAATTAAAGCAAGTGAGTATAAAAAACAGATTGAAGAAATTAAGAAAGAGCTTGAAGATGAAAGAGGTAATATTGATAAAGAAAGAACAAAAATTATTGAAAAAGCAAATAAAGAAGCAAGAAAACTTATTGATAAAGCATTAAATAAAGCTGAAGAGCTTGTAAATGAGATTGATAATCTTAAAAAGAACAATATTTCGGTCAATGCAAAAATTGAAGCTGATTTTAAAGCAGCTGTTCGTCAGACAAGAGAACTGTTCGATATGAATGATAAGGATGAAGACCAGGAATCGGAAACCCAGACAGAAGAAATAAGAAGCGGTGATTCGGTAATGTTGAGAAATTTGAAACAAAAAGCTGATGTGTTAACTAATCCAGACAAGAATGGTGATTTATTAGTGCAAGCAGGCATTATAAAAATGACTGTCAATCTAAAGGATGTTTTTAAGATAAATGAACAAAAAGCTATTAATGATCGACTTAAGATGAATATAATAAAGAATTCGGGACCTGCAAAAATGGAAATTGATATTAGAGGAAACACTATTTATGAAGCTGAATCAAAACTTGACAAATTCATTGAGCAAGGTTATTTTTCCGGATTGCATGAATTATCAGTTATCCATGGAAAAGGAACTGGTGCTTTAAGAAAAGGTGTTCATGATTACTTAAAAGCTCATCCATACATTAAATCATTCAGACTAGGTGCGTATGGTGAAGGTGAAGCTGGAGTTACTGTGGTTTTTCTAAAAGAGAAAAATCTTAAATAATAAATATTTAATTTACATTTATGTATATATGCTAAAAACTTTTCAAGCATTATTTTTTATTTTGACATGCATGAGGCAATGATATAGAATGGTTAAGGATAAATAACATTTATCCAAATAATGAGCAAAGGAAGTGAAACGTATTGGATACGCCCTTATCGGACAGTACAGGCCATGAACGAAATAAAATAATGTTTGGTTAAAGGGCTAGTCATGTTGAAACCCTTTAACAGAAAGGAATAAACATGATTGACACAATATTGGAATTGCTTGTTCAAAAAAATTATAAGAAACTCAAGGAATTTCTTTCTCAAGAAAATCCTGCAGACATTGCAGAAATTATTTCCGAATTAGATGAAAATGATGCTATTTTAGTATTCAGGCTCTTAAACAAAGATATGGGAGCTGAAGTTTTTGCATATATGGATAAAGATACTCATATTGGTATTCTTGAGAATATTAATGAAGAAGAAATAACATATCTCATGAACAACTTGTTTATGGATGATACAGTAGATATATTAAGCGAACTGCCTGCAAACTATGTTACAAGAGTATTACAGAATGTATCAGAAGCACGTAGAAAGATAATAAACCACTTTTTACAGTACCCTGATGATACTGCTGGTTCAATAATGACTATTGAGTATATGGACCTGAGAAATGATATGACAGTTAGAGATGCTATAGAGAGAGTTAAAAAGTATGCTGTTAAAAAAGAAACTGTAAACAACTGTTATGTAATTGACGATAAAAGAATGCTGCTTGGTGAGGTAACTTTAAAAGACCTTATTCTGGCTTCTGATGATGACTTGGTTTTCGATATTCTTAATGATGATGTGATTAAAGCCAACACGCTTACACCAACTGATGAGATTTCTTTGATGTTTACGAAATATGATATCTTAAGCATGCCTGTAGTTGACACTGAAAACAGATTAGTCGGAATTATTACTGTTGATGACGTAATGGAGTTAATCGAAGAAGAAACATCAGATGAAATGGGAAGAATGACTGGTGCTTCGCCGCTGGAAAACCCATATATGAAAACAGGCGTTTTCAGTCTTGCAAAAAAAAGAATAATATGGCTTTTAGTATTAATGGTCGGTGCTACGATATCTCAGCTTATAATTGGAAAATATGAAGAATTTTTAGCTGCATATGTAGTTTTAGCTGGATTTTTACCTATGTTAATGGATACATCAGGAAATACTGGAGCACAGACGACTACTATGATTGTTAGAGGTTTAGGTATAAATGAAATTAAATTCAGTGATATGCCAAAAGTAATATTCAAAGAAATAAGAGTCGCATTAATTATTGGAGTCACTTTGGCAGTTGCTAATTTCTTGAAATTATGGCTGCTTCAGAGTATTAATCCGATCATAGCTGCTGCTGTCTCATTGACATTAGTATGTACAATTACAATTGCAATAACTGCTGGTTCTACTTTACCTTTTTTGGCAAAAAAACTGAAATTAGATCCTGCTGTTGCTGTATCCCCAATGATTACAACTATAGTTGATGCGTTTGCTGTATTATTGTATTTCTCAATAGCAAAAGCATTACTTGGAATCTAGAAACGAGGTCTCATATGAAAATTGTATTAACTGATATTAAGACAGTAACTGCAGACGATCTAGACTTATCAGTATTCAATAAATTCGGAAATGTCCATAAGTATGATCTAACCAGTTATGAGAAAATAACTGAAAGAATAAAAGATGCTGACGCAGTAATATGCAATAAGACAAAACTTGATGCTAATGTCCTCAAAGAAGCCAAGAACCTTAAATATATAGGTCTTTTCGCAACAGGATACAATAATATTGATATAGAATATGCAAAAAGTAACAACATTACAGTATGCAATGCAGGAAGCTATTCAACGGATGCCGTTGCTCAACAGACTTTCGCATATATATTGAATCATTATTCAAAACTTATGGAATATGCAAATTTTGTTACGGCAGGGAAGTGGAAGAACAGCAAGACATTTTCCCCTTTTGTTTTTCCCACTTATGAACTATGTAATAAAAATATTGGTATCATTGGGTATGGAAGTATAGGAAAAAAGGTCGCTAGCATCGCAAAAGCGTTTAATATGAATGTATATGTATATAATAGGACAATCTATGAGGATAAAGATGTACAGTTTGTTACATTAGATGAATTACTGAAAATATCTGATATAGTTACTGTACATTGTCCCTTAAATGAATCTTCATATCATATGTTCAACAAGGAATCATTCTCAATGATGAAACATGATGCATTATTTATTAATACTGCTCGTGGCGGAATTGTTGATGAGCATGCTCTAAAGGAAGCTTTAGAAAATGGAGTTATTCAATCTGCTGCAATTGATGTTTTAACAACTGAACCTATGACAGATGACTGTGTATTGTATAATGTAAAAAACCTTATAATAACACCGCATACAGCCTGGATACCATTAGAAACAAGGAAAAGATTGTTAAAAATTGTCATAAATAATTTGGAAAATTATATTAGTAACAAGCCAACGAATGTAGTAAGTAAATAACTATAGTGCAATAAAAGAACATGTTTGCTAATTTTGTTTTGAATAACTCAAATCAACTTAAATATAAGATTAAATAAATATAAATATGAAACAGTAACACACAACTACATTTAGTGATTCAAAAATAACAGATTGATCATATTGCAGGAAATAGTAATCCAGAATAGTAATAATATAAAGCAGTTATAAACATGATTAAGTGCTGTCAGATTGTTTTAAATAAAATTAAATGATACTTAGTGTATAAAGAGTAAAACAAACAGTTATGTAAGCAACTGAAGAAAAACAATTGGAATTTATTCGATAGGATTACATATAGTAAGTAATAGTAATAAACTAAAATAGAAAATAAAGTATTGAAGATAAAATAGATTTTATGTAAGAAGGAAGAATGAATAAACAATAAATAAAAAACAAGAAAGAATTAAAAGTTGTAAATAAGGTAATAAGGAAATATTCATTTGATAATAATAGAAAAAAGGAAAATATCAAACATTAGACAAAAAGAGTATTCAGACTTCTCTAGATTAGACAAAATTATGATTATGTCTAATTATAAGAAATTTAATAAAAAAGCATTTTACCGCCCTTTTATATAATATATATCAAATTCTTCTAGACTTGTTAAATTCAATAACAGAATTATATGCGCTATAGTATGTAGTATTGAATTCTACTATGTTACCTGTTCTTGCATAAAGAAATGTTTCAATTTTAAATAATGGAGCATTTTCTTGAACTTTAATAAGTTTTGCTAGATCAGAATCAGCATTAACAAGCTTCAATGATGATTTTGCACTAGTTGGGTCAAGAGGATACTTCCCTACAAGAAGATCGATAGAATTTACATTTTTGAACATAAGCTCTGCTGCATTAGGAAAATAATTCAAAGGGAGCAATGATACTGAATATGCAATATTTCCATTGGTTTCAGTTATATAGGTAATTTTTGAATAATCTTCGTGATAATTGGATTTAAAATCTGTATTGAATTTTCTGTTTAGTTCTAATGACCCGTTTATAGTTGTAGATTCAACAATTTTACGATTCGCAGTATTAATGGTATCAAGTAAACACTGAACAAAACCTTTCGTGTGGTCATAAGTTGTTTTATTTACAAAATCTGCAACATAAGTACCTTTACCTTTTATTTTAATCAAATAACCTATTTTAGCTAATTCACCGATGGCCTGACGTACAGTAGGTCTTGAAAGGCTATATGAATCTGCAAGTTCATTTTCAGATGGAATTGCTTCACCAGGGGCATATTTGCCATTGACAATTGCTTTTATAAGTTCTTCCTTAAGCTGGTAATATAATGGAGTGGAACTGTATTTGTTAATCATGTCATTCACCTGTCCTTACAAGATGACATTATAGTATCATACTATTAAATCAACTTCAATATCCTCAGAATAATATTTATTGAATATGCTGTTTAATGTTTCTACAAAATTATCAACCTGATATGCTGATCTTCCAATATACTGAGATGGATCAGTTATATGTTCGAGATCATTTATTGATACATGAAAATCTGCATCTTTTGAAATAAGTTGAAGCAGATTATTGTCCAAACCTTCCTGTTTTACTCTATTTGAAGCTAACATGGAGTATTCGCGTATTTTCTCATGTAATTTTTGTCTGTCTCCTCCCCTTTTCACACTTTCCATTAGTATATTTTCAGTTGCAATAAAGGGAATTTCTTCTTTAATATGTCTTTTAATAATATTTTCATTTACAACGAGATTATTCGAAATATTTATAAGTATATCAAGCATTCCATCTGCTGCTAAGAAGCCCTCAGATATTGATAATCGCCTGTTTGCTGAGTCGTCAAGGGTTCTTTCCAACCATTGCACAGAAGCTGTTATTTCTGGATTATGTGCGTTCGAGATTATATATCTTGCAAGAGAGCAAACTCTTTCGCTTCTCATGGGATTTCGTTTATAGGCCATTGCAGAAGAACCAACTTGAGATTTTTCAAATGGTTCCTCAATCTCTTTTAATCCTTGTAATAATCTGATGTCAGTGCACATTTTATGAGCAGACTGAGATATGGCTGATAGACATTGAAGTACTCGGGTATCAATTTTTCTTGTATAGGTTTGTCCTGTAATTGGTAATGCTCTATCAAATCCAAAGTCCATGCATACTAGCTTTTCAAGCATATCAACTTTTTCCTGATTATTTTCAAAAAGAGACATAAAGCTAGCTTGAGTTCCTGTTGTTCCTTTAACGCCTCTTAACATTAATGTATCATCAGTAAATTGTATTTGCTCAAAATCAATATAAAAATCCTGAAGCCACAGACAAGCTCTTTTGCCTACTGTAACCAGTTGGGCAGGTTGGAAATGAGTGTATCCTAAAGTAGGAATGTGTTTATACTTCAAAGCAAAATCTGATAAGTTCTTCATTACAGCAACCAGCTTTTTGCGAATAAGATTTAAAGCTTTTCTCATAATTATAATATCGGTATTATCAGTTACAAAGCATGAGGTTGCACCAAGATGAATAATTGCACTTGCATTAGGGCATAATAAACCATAAGCTTTTATATGGCTCATGACATCATGACGAATTTGTTTTTCTATTTTCTTAACTTGATCATAATCAATATTATCTTTGTTTTCAATTAATTCATTTATCTGTTCCTGTGTGATACCTATACCAAGTTCCTTTTGTGCTTTTGCTAATGATATCCAAAGCTGTCTCCATGTTTTGTATCTATTATCATCAGAAAACAGATATTGCATCTCTTGAGAACTATACCTTTGCGAAAATGGGCTTGAATATTTATCTGTCATTTTGTTACCTCACTTTAAAGCAAGTTTTTCTAGTATTGCTAATTTTACGCAGCAGACCAATAAATCAATTGCTTTTTCCAGTTCGTCTATTTCTGGAAATGTTGGAGCTATACGTATATTACTGTCTTTCGGATCCTTACCATATGGATATGTGTCACCGACATTTGTTATTATCAAACCTGCATCTTTACATAATTCATATGTTCTTCTAGCACAGTTTTCCATTGTATATAAAGAGATAAAATATCCTCCTTCAGGTCTGGTATAATGTAAAAATTCCTTATACTCTATCAATTCACGGTCCATAATGTCTAGTACCATTTTAAATTTCGGCCTATTGAAATCAGATAAATTCTCCATATGAAGTTCAACATCCTCTTTTGTCTTAAAGACTATAGCATGACGAAGCATATTCATTTTGTCATAACAAATAATTTTATATTTAAAATGATCCTGTATGTGCTTAATATTGGTTATAGAAGAAGCTATTAGTGAAACTCCTGCACCAGGAAAGGAAATTTTGCTTGTAGATGAAAACTGATAAACTCTATCCGGATTTCCATATTTCTCACAGAGCTTTATTATGTTTGATATCCTATTTACTTTTCCAGGAACAAGATGATGTGTAAAATATGCATTGTCCCAAAAAATACGGAAGTCTTTAGCTGCAGTATTCATTTTGGCTAATCTTTCAACAGTGTCATCAGAATAAACATATCCGTCTGGATTGCTGTATAAAGGAGTACACCATATTCCTTTTATTGAAGCATCAGCATCTACTAATGATTCTATCATATCCATATCAGGTCCCTGTGGAGTCATAGGGATATTAATCATATCAAATCCGAGGTGATCGGTCATCATGAAGTGTCTGTCATATCCGGGAGTCGGGCAAAGAAATTTGATTTTTCCATATTTATTCCAAGGAGTATCACTTTGCGGATTACCAAATATCAGATTAATTATTAACATATCATACATTAAACTTAAGCTAGAATTCCCGCCTATTACTATATTATCACTTGGAATATCAAGTAAGCTTCCAAAAAGATTTCTAAGTTCAGTGATACCTGGCAACAAACCATAATTACCCAAATCCAGTTTATCATTTCCTATTCTGTTTGAATAAAGGTCATAATTGGTTTCTGCTTTTTTGAAAACTGCAGAAACATAATCTACTTGTTTTTTGCTAGGCTTGCCTCTTGAGATATCAAGTTTTATCTGTTTTTTCTTAAACTCTTCATATTTTGCTTTTTCTATTAAGTATTGTTTCGTAAAATCCATGTTAATATCCTTTTTAGTATTTTCGGCTAATTATATCATACCTATATGAAATTTTTAACAAATGTTTTTCGATGTATAGGGCAAATACCATATTTTTTTATTGCTTCTATATGCTCTTTTGTCCCATAACCTTTGTTGTTGGAAAATCCATATTGTGGATATATCTTGTCATATTCATCCATCATTCGATCTCGAGCAACTTTAGCAATTATTGATGCAGCTGCAATTGATATTGATAATGAATCACCATGAATTATTGCTGTCTGATTAATTATTAGATCCTCAATAAAAAAAGCATCTGATAATACATGATCTGGTACTGTGGTTAATTTTTCTATTGACAGTCGCATAGCCAAATTATCTGCTTTGCCAATACCTAATTCATCAATCTGCTTATTTGTAATGGTATGTATACTTGCTGAAATGCAATTTTCAAGAATGACATCGAATAATCTGTCTCTCTTATCTGCAGATATTTTTTTTGAATCGTTAATTCCAAAGAAAATATCATTATTTTTAAGTATAACAGATCCTGCAACAATTGGGCCTGCAAGCGGTCCTCTTCCTGCTTCATCAACTCCAGCTATATATGTATTACCAGTTTGTAATAGAAAATTTTCATATTTGCGAAGCTTTAAAAGCCGCTCATTTTCATTATTTAACAGATCTTTGGATTTTGAATAAAAATCCATATCAATATGCTCTGAAAGCATCATATAGCAGTTATTCATGGAATTTGAGAAAAATAAATCTTTTAATTCCCTAAAAGTCATTTGGCTCCTCCAAAGATATTTTGCCTATCTTACCGCTTCTAAATTCATCAAGAACAATCGTTGAAGCTTTAAGAATATCTGATTCACCTTTTGTTTTAAAGAATTTTCTGTTCTGGCATATATCCAGTAATATTTCATCAGGCTTTTTCTCAATATCTGACAGATTGTATCTACCTATTAGGTTGCTAGGATATCTTTTTGACAAGAATGCTATTAAATGCCTGCATATATGTTCTATATCAAGTATATCGTCATTTATCGCTTGGGTGATTGCTAGATTTATAGCAACAAGCTCATCATTGAATTTAGGCCATAATACGCCAGGAGTATCTAAAAGATGAATATCTCTATTTATTTTTATCCATTGCCTGTCTTTTGTAACTCCAGGTTTATCGCCTGTTCTTGCAGGAGCTGAACCTGTCAGCTTATTAATAAATGTGGATTTACCCGAATTCGGTATTCCACATACCATAATTTTTACTGGCCTCTGTTTCATGCCTTTTAGACGATCTCTTTCGAATTTATTTTCCATAATCCTGTTTACAGAACTTAAAAAGTTTTTAATGCCTGTACCTGATTTACTGTTAAGTATAATAATTGGAGTATCGATTGTGGCATAGTAATTCTGCCATTTATCTGTAATTTTTGGGTCAGCAAGATCAGCTTTATTCAATATGATAAGCTGCATCTTGTTTTTAAATAATTCTTTGAAATCAGGATTTCTGCTCGAATATGGTATTCTAGCATCAAGAATTTCTACCACAAGATCAACAAGCTTGAGATTCTCAGTTATCATTCTCTTGGCTTTCGCCATATGTCCAGGATACCAATTAATATTCATTAACAATTTCTCTTTTAATTTGATTCATAATTATATTATAACCTATATTTAGTAATAATAAAAAAAACGGGAGCCAGTCCCGTGTTTTTCTTACTTTGATGCAAGTTTTTCTTTTACTTTTGCTGACTTTCCTACTCTGTCTCTCAGATAGTAAAGTTTTGCTCTTCTTACCTGCCCTCTTCTGATGACCTCGATAGAATCGATTTTCTGGGAATTCAAAGGTATTATCCTTTCCACTCCTACTCCATATGAAATTCTTCTTACATTGATTGTTTCAGTAAGCCCTTGACCTTTTCTTGCTATCAAGGTACCCTCATATGATTGTATTCTTTCCCTGTTTCCTTCTTTAACCTTAAGGTTAACTTTAAGGAAATCACCTATTTGAAGATCTGGCAAGTCTGTTCTAATCATACTCTGCTCGATTGATTTGACTAAATCCATTTTTTTAATCCTCCCTTCATCTTAGCGTTCATGCATCAAAATGATACAGTGGACCGCCTTTTACGAACTCGCGATATTGTATCACAAGAATGTAAATATGTAAATATTTATTTTTTATCAACAGAACCAGCTTTATTCAAAGGCCATGTCCTGAATACTATTTTCCCTATAATGGATTCAATTGGCACAGGCCCAATAGATCTGCTGTCTTTACTGACGATCCTGTTATCACCCAAAACAAAAACATAACCATTCGGTACAGTGTAAGGCATTTCTATTAATCTTTCGAAAGTGGAAGCTTGATCTTTAAGATAGGGTTCATCCAGTCTTCTGCCATCTATGTATACTACTCCATTAATGAGATTTATCTCCTCACCTTCCAATGCGATTACTCTCTTTATATAATCTTCCCTGTTTTCTGTGGGGAATAATCTTCTGAACCATACAATATCATTTAAGAAAGTCAAAAATTGAAACTGGACAGGTTCGATTTCTATAACTACTATATCATTTTTATTAACACCTTCAATATTGAAGGATATTTTGCTCATTATAAGAATATCTCCTGTTATTAAGGTATTTTCCATAGATGGGCCATAAACTTTGACAGGTTCACCAATGAAACCTCTGAAAATTGTAACAAATATGATTACAAATATGAAAGATCTTATCCAAAGTATAAGTTCGGATTTATTATGTTTCCTCGTTTTCTTTTTATCCATTTCATGGTAAAACGATTCTAAAGAAAAATCATCATTTTGTATAAACTCTTCAAATTCTTTCTGATTATCATATTCGCTTAATCTACTCATATTGAAACAACCTCTAGATTCTCAATGCAATTTTTTACAATTTCGTCGATATTTAAAACTTTTTCAGATTCTTTAATCCTATTAAGAATAGGTTTTGTTTTTGGATGTCTAGCTACAAATATCGTACAACAATCCTCATAAGGCAATATGGATGTTTCAAAAGTATCTATTTTTCTTGCAATTTCAATAATTTCATTTTTATCCATTCCAATTAATGGACGAAAAACAAGAAGCTCTGATGCTTCATCAGTAACTGTCAGACTTTCAATAGTCTGACTTGCAACTTGCCCTAGTGATTCACCAGTTATGATACCAAGACATCCGGTTTTTTTAGCTATCTCATTAGTTATATACATCATTACCCTTCTCATTATAATAGTTAATTCATCATGTGGGCATTTTTCATAAATTTCAAGCTGAGGTTTTGTGAAATGCACTATGTGAAGTTTCTCAAGCAGTGTATATGGTTTGATTATTTTAGCCAGGTCGATAACTTTTTCCTTAGCTTTTTCTGATGTATATGGTTCACTATGGAAATATACTGTTTCTAGCATTAATCCTCTTTTTGCCATCATATATCCTGCTACCGGACTGTCAATCCCACCTGAAAGCATTAGAAGAGCTTTGCCTGAACTACCAACAGGCATACCGCCATTTGCTTTAAGTTCCTCATAATATATATACATATGTTTTTTTCTGATTTCAATATTGAAAATAATCTGAGGGTTATGTAGATCGACTTTTATTTCAGGAATCGCTGATAATATAACTCCTCCTGCTTTTTTTGAAACATCAGTGGACTGCATATAAAAATCTTTGTCTGCTCTCTTAGTAGTCACCCTGAATGATTCAAAAGGTGATTCATTATATGCTTGTTTACAAATCGTAGTAAGAAATTCATATAAATACTGTTCATTACTATCGATGCGATATGCAATTGAAACTGCTACTATCCCGAAGACTTTACACAGCATTATAGCAATTTCCTTTTCTGTGTAGGAGGAATCTTTTATAACTATATAATACCTTCCTGATTCTTGTGTAAATTCATATGTACATATACTTTTAAGGACTGTTTTTATATTATTCCTTAATTTATTCTCAAAAAAAATTCTATTATCTCCTTTTAGCATTAATTCACCAGGTTTTATTAATAATGCTTTTATGGCTTGTATCTCCATTATTTATCTCCTTACAAATAATTTTAACTTTGGTATAAATTCACTCAAGTTTTCTGTCAGTATTTTTATTTCATCGATTGTATTTCTGTCACTGAAACTAATTCTTATAGCTCCTTCGATATAATCTTTTGAAATATTCATAGCCTGTAGAACATGTGAGGTTTTATTTTTTGATGTACATGCGCTTCCACTTGATACACAAATTCCTTTGTTTGACAATGCATTAAGTAATACCTCGGATTTTATATTCCTAAATGCTATATTTAGAATATAAGGACTAGAGTAATCCGGAGTATTAATTAATATTTCATTATCTATTAAGAGAAGTTCATGAATAAGCAACTGCTTAAGATGATTTATCTTTTCATTAACAATATCCATTCTATTAAATATAATGTCAGAAGCCATGGAAAACCCACAGATTCCAGATACATTAGCAGTCCCTGCACGTAATCCTGCATTAGTTGATCCTGATATGAATGGATCAATATTTGTATTCTGCTTGACATAAAGAGCTCCGACGCCTTTAGGACCATGAATCTTATGGCTGCTGAAAGACATCATATCAACATTGTTTAAAGAAGATAAGTTGATCTTAATTTTACCGTAAGACTGTACTGCATCAACATGATAATAACACTTCCCATTTGCGGATTTAACAATTGAAGAAATCTTAGAAATATCGCTCAATGCGCCAGTCTCAGAGCAAACATGAGATGTGCTAACTAGAATAGTATTTTCATCAATCAGATTTTCAAGAGAGTCAAGATCAATAGAACCATCAGCAGATAAAGGGCATGTACGGATTTCAAATCCGAATTTTACAAGATATTTTGCAGTGTTAATTATTGAAGGATGTTCATAAGCCGTAATTACGATATTGGAGTTTCTTGACAAATTAGCAAATGCTATACCTTTTAATGCGAAATTATTCGATTCTGATCCTCCAGATGTAAATATCAGGTTTGAAGGTTTTATATGCAGTATATCGCATATTATCTCTTTTGATTTTTTTACTTTATCACTCGACAACATGCCTGAAAAATGGGTACTTGAAGCATTAGCATAAAAACCCCTATTTATGTGATTGACATATTCAATGACTTCGTCATACATATATGTTGATGCTGCATTATCGAAATAAACTATTCTATCATCCAACTTTTGACTTTTTCTCCACTTCAATAATAAGATCTTTTATATTCTTTCTCATTGCAGAATATAAATCTATAAATGAAGCTATCTGTTCTTCATTAAGATTATTAATCTCATCATATGCAATCAGCTCAGAAATATCTTTAACCTGCCTTTTAACATCAGTAACAAGATCTAGTAATATAAGTTTATTATATGTATTATGTGTCAGTACTCTGTCATGAGCTAGCTCATATACTTTCTTTCCTTTTTGTAATTCGTAACTAGCATAATTTTCAGGTATTAATACATCAATATTAAATGAATTCTTTATTCTATCTGCAAATGGGAATAATTGTTCATCCTCTCCATGCACTAGGAATATTTTTTCAGGTTTCTTTTTAATTTCAGAAATGTATCTGTCAAGATCATCTCTGTCAGCATGCCCTGAAAATCCATCTATCATTTCAATCCTTGCTCTGACATCTATAGTATCACCAAGAATCTTTACACTTTTTGCTCCATCAGCCAGGATTCTGCCTAGAGAACCATTTGCTTGATATCCAACAAACAAAACTGTAGTTTTTTCTTTATATAGATTATGTTTCAAATGATGGCGTATTCTTCCTGCATCACACATTCCGCTTGAAGATATGATTATTTTCGGCGAATCATCTCTGTTTAGTATTTTTGATTCTTCTACGGATTTAGTGAAAATTAAATTCGGAAAATCCAATGGATTATCACCTTTTAATATATATTGTTTTGCTTCATCATCAAAAAACTGTGTATTCTTTTTAAATATTTCAGTAGCAGATGTTGATAAAGGACTGTCAATATAAACTGGTATTTTATTGAAAATGGAAAATTTTTTCTTTAATGCTATATTCTTATTA
>JBAZFL010000022.1:0-15042 GCA_041653455.1 Clostridia bacterium | reverse complement strand
TATTGATGTGCCAGGAGCCAGATTCTCTCCTGTGGTGGTATCACTTAATCCTTCATTATTTGCATTTCCTATAACTTCAGCGTTGCCAGCACGAAGTAAAATTTCTGAAGTTCCAAGCGCATATATCATATCCCCGTTATAAACATGTAGAACCTGCATGCCATAGTTGTCAGACATATCTCTGACGGTAACATCGAGAAAATCCATTCTTGATTTTAAGGCATCTATTTCTTTTAATGCATTTCCAAGAGCTGTTTCCAGTTCCGTTATTTTAGCATTATCAACAGGACTGGTTGTTGACCCTCCTGAAGATCCTGATGACTGTATAAGGGCTTTTACTTCAGCTATTTTGGCGTCTACATATTCGACGCTTGCGATTACCAAATCCGCTGTCTGTGCTGTCGTGCAGAACATAAGGCTCATTACCAATACAATGGTTATTATCGCTATCGTGGTCTTTTTCTGCTGTCTCATCTTTTGTTCTCCTTGTTAATCCGAAATTAATATTTCTAGTACATTATACATAACCATATGATTCCTGGTCAATGAGCATATCATGTCAGAAAGTTGCTTATCTTTATCATTTTACTGTCTTTTATATACACCCTTGGCACCCTTACTCCTATTTTACAGATATACTCATAATTTATGGTAGAGCATATTGATGCAAGATGCTCTACAGGGATATTGGGACCGAATAACTCAACTTCATCTGTTTCTTTGATTCCGACAAGGCCTGTAATATCCGCCATGCACATATCCATACAGATGCTTCCGACAATAGGTGCTTTCTGACCGTTTATAGACACATCGGTTTTTTGTGACAGTACTCTTGAGTAACCATCAGCATATCCGCATGCTATTGTGGCTATTAGACTGTCTTTTTCTGTAACATATCTGTTACCATAACTAATGGGCTGCCCTTTTTTTACTTCCTTTATCTGTATTATCCTAGACTTGAAGCTCATTGAACACCTCAAATCCAACCCATCATGCCTCTTGCAGTATTCAGAGGGATAAAGCCCGTAAATAATAATGCCTGGTCTTACCATATCAAGGAACTTATCACTATGAAGGATTACTGCTCCGCTGTTACATATATGCTTTAAAGCTATGTCATGTCCCTGTGATTTTATATAATCCAAAAGTTCTGTAAATCTTAAATACTGAAGATTGGTGTATTGTCCGTCCTCTTCGTCTGCAGTGGAAAAATGCGAGAATATGCCGCTGTAGTGTATGTTCGTGAGATTCAATGCTAAAAGTGCTGATGCCATATCATCATATGCAAAACCAACCCTGTGCATACCGGTATCTATCTTAATATGCGCATATAAAGTTTTCCCAAGTCTTAACGCAGTTTTTGAGAAGTTCTCTGCCATATCCAGACTTGTAATGGTAGCAGCAAGATTATTGTCAATCGCCTGTTCCAATTTTTCAGGACATATATATCCTAATACAAGGATCGGAGCTGTTATTCCATTCCTTCTTAAACATATCCCTTCATCCAATGTGGCTACAACAAGCATATAAACCCCGTTTTCACAAAGCGTCTGAGCAATTTCTACTGCTCCATGCCCGTAACCGTCTGCTTTTATGACTGCTGCTATTTTTGTATCTTTTGCTTTTTTTCTTATTTGTAATATATTATATGCAATGCAGTCCAAATCAATTTCTGCCCACACCCTGTCAGGCTTTTCCACCGGCTACCTCCTTATGAGCTTTTGGTAAATATCTGATTATATCCGATGCTATCATGCTGATCATTCCTAAATCTTTAACTGCTAAATCCCCTGCAAGGCCATGTATATGCACAGCCATACATGCATTATAAAACATATCACCGCTCATCACTGTATATGCAGTTGTTATTCCTGCAAGAACATCACCTGAACCAGCTGTAGCCATTCCGGGATTCCCGGTCATATTGACATATACAGAGCCATTCCCTGCTACTACGGTGTTGTGTCCTTTTAAAACTGTTATACAGCCATATTCCTCATAAAAAGAATATGCTGTCCCAATCCTGTTTTTCTGTATGTCTGATATGGGTATTCCGTTAAGACAGGACATCTCGCCTGGATGAGGAAGTATTGTCATTTTGTAACCGTGTTTCTTAAGAATATCCTTTTTCCCAGAAAGCATTTTAAGAGCGGTTGCATCAGCAACTATTCTACATTTGGAATTTTCCAGCACGCTGTTAAGCAGGATCATGTTCTCTTTGTTATTATCCAGCCCGCATCCTATACATATGCAGTCTTTATTGTCGATTAAAGAAAGCACATCCTCCAACGGTACTGTTATTCCTTCTGTTGTAAGAAGATCGTATAAAAGCATACTGTTTCTCAATGCGGTATAATACACCAGACCGGCACCGCTTCTGTAACAGGAATCAACACATAGTTTCAATGCTCCTGTCATGCCTGCAGAACCTGCTATTACAAGAAACTTCCCAAAATCGGACTTATTGCTTTCCGCTTTTCTTGGCTGGAAAAAATCTGATATGTCGTTTTGTGAGTATTCAACAATCTTCATGAAGGTCATTATATCATCAGACAGTTATTAATTAAATAGAATATCAAATAACCTGCGTATTAATACCCTAAGAGTTTAGGCGCTATATAGCATATCGCGGTTATGACTATTGCGGAAATTGCTGCTCCGGCACTTACACTAAGAAAAGCTTTCTTCTTATCCATCTGCATAAATGCTGCTATTGCGCTTCCTGTCCATACTCCAGTGACTGGTAGAGGAATAGCCACAAATATTGCAAGTCCCATTGTTTCATATCTTTCCACTTTTTTTTGGCCTTTTTTTACTTTTTTATCTATGAAATCATAAAACCACTTGAGAATTTTCTTTGTGCTAAGCCATCTGAAGATCGGAGTGAAACAGTATATTACAAAAAACATTGGTATTAATGATCCCACATAGGAAACCAGAGTTACAAGAATCGGATCCAAATTATATAAAAGAATTCCAACTGGAATCGCACCTCTCTGTTCAATAATAGGAACTGCTGAAATTGCCAGTATATACAAATATTGCTTTAGCATAAATACCATCCTTTTAAAACTTAGATTATATATTACTATAGTTCCACCACTTTGGAAATAGGGATTTGTATTTTGAAGTACCGAAACGGGAATCAATAAGAAGAACAAAGCCGGTATCGGTTTCACTTCTTATAACCCTTCCTGCCGCCTGAAGGACTCTGTTCATTCCAGGATATGTATATGAATAGTCAAACCCATTCATGTCATTATCGTCAAAATACTTTTTTATAAGCTCCCTCTCAGGACAAACCATAGGAAGTCCGGGACCTATTATCGCAGCACCTGACAGCATTTCTCCGACAAGATCTATTCCTTCCCCGAAAAGTCCTCCCATAACGGCAAAAGCCACTAATGTATTATCTCCGAACTGCTCGAATCTTTCCAAGAACAGGGCTCTGTCGATATCATCCATATTAGTTTTTTGCTCTAGAATGACCGCTTCTGGATAAATGACTTTGAATATGTCCATAACACGTCTCATATATGCATAGGAAGGGAAGAATGCCATATAGTTTCCTGTTTTTCTGGAAAACTCCTTTTTTAAAATTTCTGCAATCCTTTCATAGGACATATCTCGGTCTTTGTACTTTGTGGATACATCCGTAACTAGCTTTATTTTCAAATTCTCTCTTGGAAAAGGAGAATCCAGTGTTATGAAGCTGTCCATATTCATATCTCCTCCCAGTAAATCCATATAGTACTTTTTCGGTTCAAGAGTCGCTGAGAAAAGGATTGATGACCTTCCCATATCCATACCTTCTTTTAAAAGGTATGAAGGGTCGATGCACATTAGCTTTATATCCAGTCCTTTGCTGTCAGAAGCTAACAGAGTGGTAAATCTTTTATCATAAAAATCTGAAACTCTGGAAAAATAAAGGAGGTTAAACATACCGTCAAGAAAACTTTCTTTTTTATCATCGGATATCCTTGAAAGGTCATACATCATAATATCATTTAAACATTTGTTTACTTGCTCAATAAGGTTTGAAGGCAGATTTTCCTGAGAAACAAACCCTTCGTTCATATCAGAAAAATATTCCTTCTCTAATTCTTTCATCTCGTTAATTAATGCGTTAACACTTTTTCTTAATGCCTTCCATTCCTTTTTTATGCCGCTTTTAAAATCATTAAGCTGTTTTGTACTCAAAGAACAGGAGAACATTTCCCTTCCTCTCTCCACAAGATTATGCGCCTCGTCCACCATAAAGCAGAAAGATTCCTCATTCTCATAATCAAAATACCTCTGCAGCCTTATCCTTGGATCGAAAAGGTAGTTATAGTCGCAGATAATGAGGTCACAGAAATTTGAAAGATCCAGGCTCAGTTCAAATGGGCATATATTATAGTTATCCGCATATTTAGCGATTATTTCACGGTCAAAAAACTGCTCGTTCAGCATATCCTTCAAACATGGTCTTGCTCTTAGGTAATATTGATTTGCTCGAGGGCATTTATCAGGATCACATTCCCTTCTTTCCAGAGGGCACACTTTATCTTTTGCATTTATACATACAGTCCTAAGATTGAGACCGCTTTTTTCCAGTTTTCTGTATGCATCCACTGCGACTTTCGCTGTCACAGTCTTTGCAGTCAGATACATAAGCTTATCTACCAGTCCGGCTCCAAGTGCCTTTATTGCGGGGAACAAAACTCCCATTGTCTTACCTATGCCGGTTGGAGCAGTTGCAAAAAGCTTTATGCTGTCATTTATGCAGTTATATACCTCTCCCATAAGTTTCTTTTGCCCAGACCTATATGCGCCAAAAGGGAATTCCAGTGTTTCAATACTCTGATCCCTTATTGTCTTCCACTTTCTTATTCCTGTCACCCAGTCAAGATATCTGTTTGAAAGTTCAGCATAAATATTCTTCAGCTCATCAAAAGAGAACCTGTACTCGAAAGTTATATTATCTCGGTTTTCTCTGTTAATATATACAAGTTTGATACCTGCTGATCCAATATTGTACTTTTTGCAGTACATATATGCATAACAGTGAGCCTGCCCAAGATGCTCGGGCTTGTCGGAAGGTTTTATATCATTAATATCTCTGTTTGTTGTCTTTATCTCATATATATATATATCAGATGCGTCTGTTTTTAAAACACCATCTATTCGTCCTGTTACGACCATATACACTTCATCATTTTCCAGAACATCATCAACATACACTTCCTTTGTAAAGGAATCTTTACCATGCTGCTTGATCATTTCCTTCTGAAAGCGTATATGATTCGCTGTACCATCAAGTGCGGCTTCCCTATAACTGAATCCTGCACGAGTTTCGATATCCCCCTGACTGAGGGAAAAATCTGCAATATCCCTTACTGATACATTAATTCTTTTTTGCATAAAAAACAAACACCTGTTTCTCATTATACACTAATAAGCAGGTGTTGTATATTATTGAAGCATATGTCTTCTTATTCCTGATCCCAGTTATGATATATGTTCTGGACATCCTCAAGATCATCCAGATAATCTATAAGTTTTTCCATATTAGCTATGTTTTCCTCGTCAATCCTGATATAGGTCTGAGGTACCATCTGTATTTCAGCTTCCATAAATTCATAGCCTTTATGCTCTAGTGCTTCTCTTACATTAGAGAATTCTGCAGGATCGCATGTGACCTCATACATCTCATCCTCATTCTCAAAGTCCTCTGCTCCAGCTTCTAAAGCGTCCATCATGAGCTGGTCTCCATCTATCTTGTCGCTTTCTTCAATTATTAACACGCCCTTTTTATCAAAAAGGTATGATACGCATCCGTTTGTTCCGAGATTTCCGCCATACTTGTCGAAGTAGTGCCGTACATCAGAAGCTGTTCTGTTTCTATTGTCAGTCATTGCTTCTACTATTACAGCTACGCCATTCGGACCGTAACCTTCATAAGTTATCTGCTCGTAATTCTCAGCATTTCCTTCTCCTGATGCTTTTTTTATACTTTTAGAAATAGTGTCGTTTGGCACATTATTTGCTTTTGCCTTTGCGATCACATCCCTCAAACGGGAATTGCTGTTTGGATCCGGTCCTCCAGATCTTACCGCTACCATTATCTCACGGCCTATCTTGGTAAATACCTTACCTCTTGAAGCATCGCTTTTTTCTTTTTTGTGTTTTATGTTTGCCCACTTTGAATGTCCTGACATGTTATATCTCCAAATAAATATTATTTTCCCGTTCAATTATACATTTGCTGTTAACCAACTCATATATTTTACCAATTTGTTCTTCTGCTTTCAAGTCCTCTACAGCAAAACGTACCACAACCTGCTCTCCATAAATTACATCCATTACAGTATGTTCTTCTATTATACGCTTAAGCTTCTCATATGACGAGTAATCTGCTGTCAATACAAAAACCGCACAATCTGCTCTTATTGCAAGCTCTGCCTGTTCTATAGCTGCCTTCGCGCTCTGACTGTATGCCCTCACCAGCCCTCCTGTCCCCAGAAGCGTCCCTCCGAAATATCTTACTACTATTATTAGTACATTTTCAATTCTGTTTTTCTTCAACACATCAAGTATCGGCAGTCCTGCTGTTCCTGAAGGCTCCTTATCATCTGAATATCTCTGATAAAGCACGCCTTTATCGTTTATAACATATGCATATGTATGATGTGTAGCATCTGGATATGAAGACTTAATCTTCTCCAGTTCTGACAAAGCTTCTTTTTCTGTCTCTATTTTTATAGCAAAAGAAATAAAGCGTGATTTTTTTTCTACTGTCTCCACCATTGCATTATGCCTGATTGTATATATTGCCTTATCTGACTCCTGTCGAACCAAAGCCTCCACCTCTGTCTTTCCCGATTTCGGAGACATTTTCTGTTTCAACAAATTCCATTCTCGGTACCTGCTGGAGTACTATCTGCGCAATCCTGTCACCCTTTTTTATATGATAAATCCCTTGACGGTTCTGCTTTTCAGTTATGTCAAAATCACCTTCATTAACTATTGAACTGTTATGTACTATTATGCCTATCTCACCTCTGTACCCGGTATCAATAGTGCCTGGACTGTTTGTTATCCTTAATCTGGTATTCAATGACAAACCGCTTCTTGGACGGATTTGTATCTCGTATCCTTCTGGTATTGCAACCTTAAGCCCTGTAGGTATTATTTTAGTGCTGTTTATATCAAGTATAACGTCTTCACATGCACAGATATCCATACCTGCATCATAATCATTGGCATAAGCTGGTATCTTAGCGTCTTGTCTTGTTTTTTCTATATAGACCTTTATCATCTGAATTCGTTTTGTGCTTTTTTAAGCTGCTCTTCGGTCTGAGTAAGCGTTTCTTTCAGTTCAGTATTAGCTAGCGAAAGCTTTTCAATTTTTGCTTCCAGCATTTTAATACGCGAAATCTGCTCTTTGGATTTTTTTTCGATATCATCCATGAAAGCCTTCTGCTTGTTCGCCTGGTCCCTTTCCTTGAAGTAATCATCCGAAATGTTAACTGCTGTCAGCACAGCTGCCATAGATACGCTTAATTTTGGATTTTCCCGCATGATGGAGGACATCTTTTTATCAACGAACAACGCAATCTTTTCCACATACTCTTCAGATTCATTGCCTTTGATCAAATACTCCGTATTGCATATTCTTATTTTCGTCGTTTTCATGTTATGCTCCATTTTTTAATGCATAACAAGTATATATTAACAGAAGAATTTTTGCAAAAGGTATATGATGTTTTATGCTTTATCAAATACCAGGCATGCCTTGAACAGGTCACCTTCTATTTCTAAAAGCATAGCGCCTTTCATTATTTCCGTCAGGCTCTTGGCTATTGACAATCCTAACCCGCTGCCTTCACCTGTTCTTGATGAATCTCCTCTTACAAAACGTTCCATAAGCTCATCTGCAGATATGTTCAATTTGTACTTTGATACATTTTTAAAGCAAATCCTTACACGGCTGGACTGCTGTTCTACAGTTATATATGCCCTGGTGCCAGGCTGTGAATACTTGCAGATATTTTCCAGCATATTATCCATTACCCTCCATATAAGGCGTCCGTCCGCTAAAATATGGATATCACCGCTAAAATCATTCATTACTGGCTCTATGCTGTTTTCAGTAAGTTTTGTTGAGTATTCGCCTATTGCCTGGTTCAATATTTCTTTTAAGTTCAGCTTCTCCATTTTTGCAGTTATGACTCCTGATGTGGCTTTTGATGCTTCAATAAGATCTTCAGTAAGCTTTTTAAGTCTAGCGCTCTGTTTTTTGAGTATATCTATGTATTCTTTTGATGTAACATCATCTATGTTCTGCCTGTCTAATAAATCCACATAATTAATTATAGAAGTTAAAGGTGTTCTGATATCATGGGATACATTGGTTATGAGTTCGCTTTTAAAATGTTCGGATTTCATTTTTTCATTTATTGCATTGGACATCCCTTTGGATATATTATTCAAATTTTCCGCATGCTTTTTGAAATCGTTCAGCATATATCTGTTATCTATCCTGTAATTAAGATCTCCCAAAGATATAGCTTCCCCGCCTTTTTTTATCTTTATCATGTTAAGAGCGGCAAAGCAGGACAATATAATGATGGCAATCCTTATCAAGAACCAGAAAAACACTGGAGTAAAGCTTCCTCTTGCCATAAATAACATTAGAATCAGTTCAATAAACGATACGAATCCTATTACAAGAAGCAGTTTCCATAAAAGAGGTATCTTAGACAGCATCTTCCATATGAACTTGAATATGCCTGCTATTACTATATAAAAAAGCGTATTCCTAAAAAGCGTCTTAAGTTTAATTCTTGCAGCAAAACTCACAGTTAGCACCATAAAAGACAGAAATATGAATGCAAAACCAAAAGACAAAAGCATTATGAGGCCTTCAAACATATATTCTTCATACAGTGCCATACCTATCTGCTGGACTCCCAAAACAGCGATTACTATCATTCCGCCTATAAGAAGAAATAATATGTCAAACGGTATCTTATCTATGAAGCTAGGTTCAAACTTTTCATGATCTTTCTTTCGTGCTGCCGAGTACATAAGGTATATGAATATAAGTATCGTAATAACCATAGATACTGAAGCTAAAGGTATTAACACATTCCTTGTCTTATATGCAAAATCATATAAGCTATATGGAAACAGGTAATCATCTGAAGCTTCTATATCTTTTCTAACATATGCTGTTACAGTAAAGCCATCCTTGCCAACAGCAAAAGGTATCTTATAGCCATACTCATCTGTATAGCTAGATAGTACTGTTTTTCCTGATTCATCTTTAATTTCAAAGAAGAAATTCGTGTTTTCTTTTGAATAGTACTGCTTATAGTCCTCCATTGACTGCTGGTCTGGAAAGGATGACATGTACTGCATGAAATACCCGTTATATGCCTCCATTGCGTAATCAGTGGTAATATCTGAACACAAATTACTCTTAAAAAAAGCCATATCAGGATTCCTGTCTATATCATAAGTTTTTATTATGACAAAGGATAAAACCGTAACAGTGAAAGTAAGTGCGGTAATCGTCATAAGAAGGTACGCCAGTACCTTTGTTAATAGGCTGTTGCTCATATTCTTCATTGCTATGCCTGCCTTTCCATCTTGTATCCCTGTCCCCATACTACCTTAAAATATCTGGGTTCTGCAGGGTTGATTTCAATTTTCTCCCTGATATGCCTTATATGGACTGCAACAGTGTTTTCTGCGCCATATGGCTCATCCTGCCATACTTCGGAATAAATCTGTTTAGTAGAATACACTTTTCCTGGATTCTTCATAAGAAGTTTTAATATATCAAATTCTATCGGAGTAAGGCTTATAAGCTCGCCTGATACAGATACAGTTTTTGCATCATCATCAAGTTCGATATCCCCTATTTGTATTACTGATTTGGGTCTGGTTTCAGCTCCGAGCTGCATGTATCTTCTTAATTGTGATTTGACTCTTGCAAGCACCTCGACAGGATTAAAAGGCTTTGTAATATAGTCATCTGCTCCAAGATTAAGGCCAAGCACTTTATCGTTATCTTCACTTTTTGCTGTTAATAGTATTATAGGGACATTGCTGATTTTTCTTATTTCCACCATAGCGGTAATTCCGTCCACTTCCGGCATCATTATATCAAGAAGAACCAGATGTATCTTGTTTTCCTTTATGATTTCTATTGCCCTTTTTCCGTTATATGCGGCAAAAGTCTTGTAATCATCAGATGAAAGGTAAATCTTTAAAGCAGAAACTATATCATAATCGTCGTCACAAATTAGTATGTTGTACATGGCTGTCTCCTTCTTTCTCTATTTTGCACTATAAATGCTTAAGGAAAAAGCCTTATTTTTATTAAAATTCTATTAAGATGCTATAAATCAGCATTTATATCGTCATAGTGGCTTAAAACAACCCTGTTTTTAGCATAAGACTGCTTCACATCAATTATTCTCTGGTTCTTAGATCCTTTATAAACAAGCCTTGTGTCTTTCTGTTCAAGCACAAAAGGACCGTCTACAAGAATGTCTACATAGTCCAAAAGAGCTTTTCTATTTTCATCTGCTATTATCTGATCATATGTGTAACCCGAATATGCCCATACAGTAAGGCTTTTGTTTATTGCGGCTTGTGCAATCGGTATTAGTTCTAAAGGCTGCAAAAAAGGCTCACCTCCCGATAAGGTGATGCCTCTTTGTATTTTGGATTCATTAATGTATTTAATTACATTATCTGTTTCTTCTAAAAATCCGCCATTTATGTCATGAGTGTTGGGATTATGGCACCCTTTGCAGTTATGCGGACAGCCTTGTGTCCAAATGACAATCCTCAAGCCCGGGCCATCCACTGTGCTGTCCTTTATGCAATTAGAGGACAGCCTTATCTTATGCATGCTTAATCCTGTCTCTTTCTTCTGCAGCTTTAGAATCATTGAAATTATCCAGTGTTCCCACGAGATATCCTGTTATCCTGCGGATCCTTTCGAATTTCGGACCTTCCTTTTCTTCTCTTTTGCAGTTTGGACAGACAGAACCTTGTATGATGCCTGTATATCCGCATACCGGATCTCTGTCTACCGGATGATTAATGCTCCCATAACCTATATTGCATTCCTTCATATATCTTATAATATCCTCAAATGCCTCAAGATTCTTCAAAGGATCGCCATCAAGTTCCACATATGATATATGCCCTGCATTGGTATATGTGTGGTATGGAGCTTCCTTTTGAAGTTTGTCATATGCTGATATTTTGTAATAAACAGGTATGTGGAAGGAATTGGTGTAATAATCTTTATCTGTTATACCTTCTATAGTTCCATATACTTTCTTGTCCAAAGCGGTAAATCTTCCTGACAGTCCTTCTGCAGGTGTTGCTATTAATGAAAAGTTAAGGGTATACTGCTTCATATACTCGTCACATTTTTCTCTCATATGGCTAATAATCTTCAATCCTAATTCCTGAGCTTTTTCGCTTTCTCCGTGATGCTCGCCTATAAGGGCTTTAAGGCACTCAGCAAGACCTATAAATCCTATTGTCAGAGTTCCCTGCTTAACCACATCCTCAAGCGTATCCTCCCATCCAAGATTTTCTGATCCCATCCACAGGCCTTGTCCCATAAGGAATGGGAAATTTTTAACTTTTTTGCTGCCCTGGACCACCAGCCTGTCTAGAAGCTGCTGCTTTACTGCGTCCATCTTTTCATCCAGTTCCTTAAAGAATCCCGCTTCATCGAATCTGCCCTTTAAAACAACACCATGTTTTAATCCAAGCCTTGGCAGGTTTATGGAGGTGAAAGATATATTACCCCTCCTGCTCACTGCTTCCTCTCCGCAGACATTTCCTAACACCCTTGTCCTGCATCCCATGTATGTGACTTCAGTATCGGGATTGCCTGGCTTATAATATCTCTTATTGAAAGGAGCATCAATAAAGGAGAAGTTTGGGAACAGCCTTCTTGCAGAAACTCTGCATGCAAGCTTGAACAGGTCGTAATTTGGATCTTCCGGATTATAGTTCACACCTTCCTTGACTTTGAATATAAGTATAGGGAATATCGGAGTCTCTCCATTTCCAAGTCCTGCGTCCTGTGCGAGAAGGAGATTTTTTGAGACCATACGTCCTTCAGAAGATATATCCGTGCCGAAATTGATGCTGGAAAACGGAACCTGTGCGCCAGCTCTCGAATGCATCGTATTAAGATTGTGAACTATTCCTTCCATTGCCTGGAATGTCCTTTTATCTGTTTCTGCCAATGCTTCTGCATAGGAAAACCTGTTTATTTTCTCAATATCTTTTGGGTCTGCTGTACACTCTTTAATAAGAAACTCATTGAACCTTTTTACAAATTCGCTGTGCATATCGATTTTTGCATACAGACCTGTTTCTTTTTCAAATTCTTTAATTTTTTCCAAACAGTCATCTGCAACATTGGATACTAGCTTCAAAGCTTTTACAGTATTTTCCCTGTATGTCCTTCTGAATGTTTTTCCCACTCCGTCAGCCATGTAATAGTCAAATGCAGGAATGCTCTGACCGCCATGCTGATCATTCTGATTGCTTTGGATTGCTATAGCTGCCAGTGCGGCATAAGAACCTATATCCTGGGGTTCGCGAAGATGTCCATGGCCAGTAGAAAATCCATGCTTGAACAAGCGGGAGAGGTCTATCTGGCAGCATGTGAGGGTTCCCATGTTATAGAAGTCCATGTCATGGATATGTATATCGCCTTCATCATGCATCTTCGTGTGTTTGGGGTCTAAAAGGTTTGTCTTGCAGAATTCCTTAGAAACCGTTGAACCATACTGAAGCATAGTGCCCATAGCAGTATTGCCATCTATATTGGCATTCTCTCTTTTAAGATTACTTTGATTAGCGTCATGGAAAGTAATCTCCTCGATCGCTTTCATGAGACGCGTTTTCATGGACCGTGCTTTGTTACGTTCCTCCCTGTAAATAATATATTTCTCAGAAGTTTTTGCATGACCTTGTTCTATAAGGACTTTAATCACTGCATCCTGGACATCCTCTACCGTAGGAATAGTCTCAATAAACCTTCTGTTAAGAAGCTGCACTACTTTCTCCGTAAGCTGCTCGGAAATAGTAAAATCCGCTTTGATGTTCTCTTCTTTGGCTACCGCCTCAGCTGCCAGAAATATAGCTCTGGTGATTCTAAGAGGCGAAAAGTTTTCCTCACGCCCGTCGCGTTTAGTAATTTTCGTAATCATAACTCTCTCTCCCAATATGTAGTGCTCATTGTCAGATTGTAAACACAATACTTAGTATTTAGTATATTGCTAGGTTTTTCATTTTGCAATAGAGTTTCAATAAAAAAACAGAAAATTTTTTCTGTTTTATAATCTCATATTCTTATTTACATTTTATGTACCAGTTTGACTTTTTCAATGAGTTTTTGATTTACATTATTTGGCCTTTAATCCATACAGCTCCCAGGCCATCTGTGCGAACTGTTCAATTGATAATGATTCAGCTCTGGCATCTGCTCTTATACCCATTTTTATCAGCAAATCCTCTACTGACTCTTTGCTTATGTTAAATACAGGCATTGAAGCGATGCAGTTTGATAGCTTCTTTCGTCTCTGGGAAAAACCTGCTCTTACCACTTTAAAGAAAAATTCCTCAGATGGAACATCAACCAAAGGCTTTTCTCTTTTAACAAATTTCAATACAGTGCTTGTTACTTGCGGTGAAGGGATAAAACTCTCAGGAGGGACATTCACAACAAATGAAGCCTGATATCTGTAACTCACATAAATAGTGAAACTTCCATATACCCTGCTTCCTTCTTTTTCACATATACGATCTGCAACCTCTTTCTGCATCATAAAAACCATCACATCTGGAAGATTGGTTTCCTCAAGAAATTTTGTAATAACAGGAGTAGTTATGTAGTAAGGAAGATTAGCTACAGTCTTGTATCTGCTTTTAGTATCAAACATGCTGCTGACATTTGTTTTTAAAATATCTTTGTTTATAATCTCTACATTTTCATGTTTCGCAAGAACTGTAGAAAGAGGCTTTATAAGATCCTGATCTGTTTCTACTGCATACAGCTTTTTACATAAAGGGGCAATAAGAGCTGTTATAGCACCTGTTCCGGAACCTACTTCAATTACCACATCCTCTTTATTAAGGTCCAGCGCTTCTACAATTTTCAATGCTATTGACTTGTCTATAAGGAAGTTCTGCCCTAAAGCTTTTTTTGCACGTATGTAATTCGGAAGCGGTATTATATTATCTATATCCTTCATTTATTCTCCAATGCCTGTTTATATATTTTTGCTTTATTAAAAAGGTCAAAGCTGTTTTCCCATAACTGTTCTAAGAGCCTTTCATAAGAAACCTGTTTTACCTCTGCCATTCTTCTTGCAATATATACAAGATTCTTCGGTTCATTTCTTGTTCCCCTGAAAGGTTCTGGAGACATGTATGGGCAGTCAGTTTCCAGAAGAAGCCTATCCATTGGTACAGCTTTCAATGCCTCAATAGTCTTGTTTGCATTTTTGAATGTAATAACTCCTGTAAAAGATATATACAAGCCTAAATCGAGAAATATCTTAGCGCTTTCCGCACTTCCTGAATAGCAGTGCAGAATTCCTTTAATATCTCTTTTAAATGATGCGAGAATATCAATCGTGTCTTTATGCGCTTCCCTGTCATGAATTATTACAGGTATAGAAAGCATTTTTGCCAGTTCAAGCTGTTTTGCAAAAACATCTTTCTGAATTTCCTTATCGCAAAAGTCGTAATAGTAATCCAGACCGATTTCGCCTATAGCAAGGGTTTTTGAATCCTGTGCAAGAGCTTTTAATAGGTCCAGGTCCTCATTCTGAAAATCTTTACCGTTGTGAGGATGAATTCCCACTGAGCTGAATACCATTTCATTATCATTTGCAAATTCAACAGCTTTCTGTGAGGTGTATCTGTCATCAGAAACATTGAGAACGGCATGTATGCCGTTCTCTAAAGCTCTTTTTATAACTTCATTTCTGTCTTGATCGAACT
>JBAZFL010000021.1:0-15503 GCA_041653455.1 Clostridia bacterium | reverse complement strand
TTTGTATAAGGATTTTCCTTACCTAAAGCGTGGAAGGATAGTTTCCGACCCAACTACAATCAGAGAAAAGATTATCCCCGAACTCAAATTGTGGTTCCCCTCAAACAGATATGAGATGAAATACGACTATGAATACCGAGACGGGCAGATGATCAGACGGCCTGAAATCTACATCTTCTCTTCATGCACCCATCTTAAAAAAGAACTTGAAAATTATGTCTATGACTATTGAATCATCAATACGGGAGAGATTGGCTAACGCCTCGCCCGAAAAAGTAAGGAAATTTTTAGAAATCCACGATGAATTAAAAAAAAGAGAGAAAGAAAATTTGGCTCAAACTTACGTTCCGAACAAAAAAGCGGAAGAATTTATCAGACAGGTAGGGGAAAACAAAAACTTCATAAATATGTTTGTCGCCGCTAATGGAGTCGGGAAGAGTTGTGCGCTGGCGAATATCATCAATGCGATTTGTTACGGCGCACCGAAGCATGATAAAACCAGGTCAAGATGGGAAGAGAAATGGGGAGAAGCGCCAGCCTCTTTTTTTGATTATCCTTTGTATAAGGATTTTCCTTACCTAAAGCGTGGAAGGATAGTTTCCGACCCAACTACAATCAGAGAAAAGATTATCCCCGAACTCAAATTGTGGTTCCCCTCAAACAGATATGAGATGAAATACGACACGAGGAAGGAAGGAAAGCAATTCGAGGCTAAGTGGGTAACTGATACCGGATTTGAGTTTGATCTGATGACCACCGAGCAGAATGCGAAAGAATTTGAATCCACCGATCTAGGCTTCGTTGTCTTCGATGAGCCGATTCCTCACGATATTTATACTGCCTGTATTGCCCGTGGAAGGCGTGGGATGATAGTGATTTGGGGCTTTACCCCGTTGAAGTATTCAGCATGGATTAAGGATGAGATTTACGATAAGCGTGACGGGAATATGATTGAATATGTTACGGCTACGGTATGGGATAATTGTGACGATACGGAAAGCAGGGGAATACTTACACGAGAGAATATAAACAGGATGATTTCGCAGTATAACGAGAACGAAAAAGAGGCTAGAATAGAAGGGAAATTCGGTCATTTACTTGGATTAGTTCATAAAGGATTCGACCCTAAAATACACATAATAGACCCTTTTGATGTTGACCGTTCTTATAGCGTAGCAATGTCAATGGACACACATCCGAGAGTAAATGAAGCCATTTTATGGATGGCAATTGATGAAAAAGGGCGTAAATTTATCTGTGATGAATTATGGTTTAAGGGAACTGACGCAGAGATTAAAGCGGAAATAAGTAAAAAAGAGGTTGGAATGAGAGTGATAGACAGGACTATTGACCCGTCAGGATTCAATAAAGATGAGCGGACAACCGAAAAGAGTTTTGCGGATAGACTTGCAAAACTTGGGCTACGATTCAGGGAGGGGAGTAAAAAACTACATGAATGTATAAGACGAACAGATCAGGCTCTCAAGTATGAATACCGAGACGGGCAGATGATCAGACGGCCTGAAATCTACATCTTCTCTTCATGCACCCATCTTAAAAAAGAACTTGAAAATTATGTCTGGGATGACTGGAGAGGGAAAGCGGCAGATGACAGAACGGAAAAAGGACAGCCAAAAGATAAGGATGATCATTTCGTTGAGTGCTTACACCGCTTATTAATTGAGGAATACAGGTACATACCGAATAAACCCTTTACCTCAAACCGATCCGTTTCTAATCCTCACTCAATTATTTGACTTCTATTTAAGTTTGTGAAATAGTTAAGCTGCATTCGTACCGCAAGAACCGTTAACCTTGCATAATTCTTAACGGATTTTTTTATGTATAAAACAGTAGTTTACACAGATAAAGAGAGAGAATATGATAAATTCCTACGGGAAGCTATGCAGACCGCAAGAGATCAGAGAGAATCCGCTCATGATGAGTTCTCAGGATTAAAGTATGCAGAGTGGTACGAAGCCAATGCAAAAGCCAGAAACGGTTATAGGGAGCCAAAAAGCAATGATAATGAGGTGAGGATAACCACGGGAACAGTTATGGAAAAGACAAACTCCATCGCCTCTTCTTTGATCAACCTGAATCTCGAACCGAATATTGACGCTTACGACGAGAAAGGGGGAATAGCAGATGAACTAGGCGGGCTTATGGCTGACCTTGTTAAGAAGAGCAACGAACTTGAAGAGCCTGCATGGGAAGAAAAGTATACAAGGATTGTTGATGAGTATTGCTCGCAGGGGACTATCTTCACAGAGGAAGTGAACCGAGAGTTCAGAATCCCCAAAAAGACAATCACTTCGCTGAATATTGCAGAACTGGACAAGTTAAAATGGGAGGAAGGAATGGAAAAGTACAACAGGTATTGCGAGACAAACTTACTTATCGGACTGAATGTTTACCTTGGCAATATTAAAGAACCGTTCATGCAGAAACAGCCATTTGCTTTTACCCGCAAACTAATTCCTAGAGAGGAGGCAAAAGCAATGTTCGGGAAGTGGTCCAGATGGGATAACGTCCCCACAACCCTTGCTGAGTTTTCTGCATCGGAAGACAGCAGGTCTTTTAACAACTGGACTTTAGGCGGGTTTTCCGAGAAATACGTTGAAGAACTGAATTTTTATGATAAGTGGAATAACAATTACATGAAACTTTTAAATGGGGTCATGATGTTCCCAGTAAAGAAAGTCGGTGAGCGTTACTCTACTTTTCCTCTTGAATGTCTTGTAGGAGTTTCTATAATTCCGATTGCCAAGGCAGACAATGAGACGATCAGCAATTTTGCTTATTCACGCTCCGTTCCATCCAAGAACATTACCGATCAGGCTCTGTTTGATGAGTTTTTACGATCAATGATCATTAAGACCCGTCAGAGTTATGACCCTCCGCGGGGGAATCTTACCGGACAGGAATTGCCAAAGAATCTTTTCTATCCGTCTATGACATGGGATAATATTGATTCAGACCAAATAAAACCACTTATTGACGCTACAGGCGTAACTCCTTCCGAATTTAACATGACACAATTTGTGAAGGGAATCATTGACGCAAAATCCGTATCGCCTATTTTTGAGGGGAAGGAAGGACAAAAGGGGCAGACAGCAACAGAGGTTTCAATCGCACAAAGACAATCAATGAAAAATATGACCCTAGCGGTTGAGGGGTTAGTGAATTACATTAAGCAAAGAACTATGTTACGAATTTACAATGTCATCAATACTTGGACTCTTCCTGAGAAGTTAAAGAATGGGGTTACGCAACTAAACGATCAGTACAGAAGTCTAACAATAGACACGGAACTTGAAGGTGGAAGCGGGAAAAGAATAGTTAAGTTTACTCCTAATCTTCCTAATCCGAGACAGGCGGCGGCAGAAAGTCGGGTGCTTTCCAAGATTAAAGGAATGAGAATACAGACGGATTATGTTGACCCGCAGATGTTAAAACAGGCTATCAATTACTATTTCAGGATTTCGATTGTTCCGACACCTAAAGAGGATTCAGCTTTGAAGGTTGCCCAATTCAGCGACTTCGTCAAGACTTCCCTTGCGATCAGTCAGGTGCTTGGTGTTCCGCTAAAAGGAACGGAAATCATGAGAAGGTTTGCCATTCTTAATAAAGAAGACCCCGACAAAGTATTTGAACTTAATCAACAGGCTCCGATGAATCCTATGATGGCACAAGGTCAACCTAGCCCGCAAGGTGTCAATGCCCAATTACAACCAAGACAGTTACCACAGCCAACAGTTAATACAATGGCAAATGCATAGTGTCAAGCCAAACTATTTGTTTACTTTTTTAATTCTGTTATTTTGTTGTTGACGTATCCGTAGCCCGTCGCTCCGTGAACATAAAAAAATCCATCGCAGAATTATTATATAAACCTGAACCGCAAGTGAGAGGTTTTTTATTTGAATGCGATAATGTGAGACTTGCGAAAGGTGAGGAACTGAATAACATCAAAGTAACTTGTGCGAATTATATAGGTGATGGAGTGCTTGCCCGTCTGATTTCTTCTAAAGCTAATCAGATCAAAGACAGGGCTATTGAGGACTGTTTATCAGTTATTACAGGAGGCTATTCAGATAGAGAGATTAAGCAAGCGGGACTGATCATGTTCGGTGCTGTTCATAAGATCAAGGCTCTTGGTGATATGGTATCCGAGATTTCCTTTTTCGCTAACGACCCGAATAAACAACCTTTATCAACTAACCCAAATTCAACACTATGAAACTTGATATTATCTCAATTAAAAGCCTGATGGAAATTCAGGACGGACTTCCTGCCAACAACCTTCCCAGCGGTACGTTACGCAAGAACCAAAACATGGTCAACGCTTTAACTGCTGTTTACGAAAAAGAAGGAAAAGACTTTCAGGAAGCCGTTAAAAACATAAAGTCAGAAGAAGACGATAATAAAATCTTCTTGGATTTCGTGAATAAGATGATCGAATTTACGCTTGATAAAGAATGCGAAAACTTTTTCAAACTCAATTATAATTTGTTCACAAAACAAATTCCGAATCAAAAAGTGTTACTGCATATTCTCGACGCTTTCGGGATTGAAGATGAACCGGAAGAAGTTAAACCGAGTGAGGAAATTAAAAAATAATTACTAACCAAAACATTATGCCAAAATACTATTACAAAAATGACGGTGACGAGGAAAACGTCCATGAGGTAGAAATCTCTATTGAACCATCTAAACTTAAAGATACATTTGATACTTTGACTAAAGAAAAAGCTGAATTAGAAGAAAGGGTTAAGAAGTATGAGAATAAAGATATGAATTTTGCTAAATTCCGCGAGTCTACGGAAGAGGAAAAGAAAAATATGATGAGCAAATTCAGTGAAGAAAAAAGAGATATATACAATAATCTTTCTGAACTCAAAGACAAACTTTCAGATATAGAGAAACAGGATAAGGAAGGAACGAAAAATCAGGTTCTTAATTCTCTTGCCCTTGGTGATGAAGAGTTAAAAAAACAGCTCGATGAATCTTATCAAAAGTCTTTAATGTTCGGCGGTGAGCCTAAAACCAAAGAGGAGGTGATTACCAGAATGCAGGAAGCCTATCGCTATCTAAAAGGTACAACTCCTCCCGTTAATCCTCTCAATTCCTACGTTCCGAATACGGCAGTCTTCGAGGCAAAATCTACAGACTTTACTCAAACAGAAAAAGGTAAGGCTGTTTTGCATGAAATTGACCCAATTTTATACCCTAATAAATAATTATAATGGATAAAGAACAATTACAAAAACGCTACACCGAGCTTAAAGGTAAGAAACCTTTTGCCGGATGGGACGAGGCAGAACTTTCCCAAAAGATTTCTGAATTAGAAACTGCTCCTAAAGATGTTTTTACCGCTGAACAGCCCAAAGAAAAGGTTTATCAGCTTACCGAGAGTGAGTTACGCAAGATCATAAACGGGAAGGAAGGTGAGAGGGATATATTCACAAAGGATATGACTCCCGTTCCTGAATATGCGCCTAAACCGAGGACTTATAAATGCACTGTGAGACTTTATCAAAAGGACGCGAATAGCCCTGTGGGTGTAGTTACTGACCTTAAGACTCTTCGTAGAGACCGAGACCCTGAAACTAAAAAGCTAAATGTTGATATTTTGCAGGCAGAGGTGACTTATGATGACGGAAGAAAAGAATGGACTCCCGAGTTTCAGATCGGTGAGTTTTATCAGATTTTTACCTCTAAAGAGACTTGCGATATTATAAAAGAAGATAAAAAACCAATGAAACAGGACTATGGCATGGTTTACAAGACCGCTGTTAAAAAAGAAGGCGGGATACAGACAAGAATGTGTGGGGATAAAACTACGGAGCAAGTTCCATTGCGTGTACGTTCCACTTACTCGACCTATACCGTTCAGAGAATGGACGGGAAAATTTATAACATAACACCTAAAGTAATAAATATATGAAACAGATGATTACCCTTGAGCAGTGGGGTGAAATAGGTGAAAAAGAAAAAGAGATTTTTCAAGAGAAACTTAAACGTACGATACATGGAAGATACCAAGGAGCTGAAAGTCATTTTAATTCCGATGATTTCCCCGTAATAGGTCATATGATTGAGTTTTTAGGGGATGACTTGATAGCAATAGGAAATCATAAAATAGAAAAAGGTTATTTTTTCATTTCATGCAAAGGAATTGTTAAAAACAAATTGTATGCTGGTAAAGAAAAAACGAAGACAGAAGTTTACAAGCAAGCAGAACTCTGTGACGCTTTATGGGAAGCCGTAAAATATAAACTAACTAATTCTAAATAATATGAACCACTTCGACTTAATCGCAGACCACATTACACCTTTTCTTTTACTTTCATTAAACGAGAACATAAGAACAACGGATGATTCTAACGTAAAATCACGGACAATAAAGATTTTTCAGGATACCATTCAGGATATTGACTTTAATAATGAGGAAATCGTTAAACTCCTTAAAGACTTGTTCATCAAAAAATCAAAGGAATTAAAAGAGAAGGCTAAAATTACGGTTTATGACGATGAGAATGAACGTAAATTTGAATTACTTGCTCATTGTGCAATAGAAGAAACGCTGGACGGTCGTTTGTTTGCAGAGGATGACGAGTTTTTAAACGCTAAGATACAGCAGGACATTCATAGAATGCTGGTTGATCTGATTATTCATTATCTTGAATCCTTTTTCCTGAAAGTGGACTTTTCTTTGATAAAAAGCTGGGAAGACGCAGAGTTAATGGCTTTTGGAAAGGACAGACCGAGGTTTACAATGCTTGAACTCGACCAGTTACTAAAGAACGGGCAGGGATTCAATGCTTGGCTCAATAAAAAAGCAGGTGAAAAGACTATTTTAGAGAATTTAGCGGATGAATTCGTGAAAGAAAATGATAAATTCAAAGCTGATGAACTTGTTGATAAGGTAAAAGCCTGTAACTGGGATAAAGAGTTCAGGGATTTCTGTATGACAAAGTATAATCAAAAATAAACTTGCTTTTATTTTGATTTTATGAAATAGTAAGAGTACATTCGCTTTGTCGGCGTTAAAGACCTCAAAATCTTTAACGCTTTTTTGCGTTAAAGAAGACGTAAACGGAATTCGTCGCCGTGCGCTTTTTTGTCATATTTTATTTATTAATTTCAATTTACAATGGCTAATTATGTTTTACCCGCAAAAGCTAAAGAGTGGGAAGTGGTTCCATTTCCTTCTAAGACAACTACTGCTTATGCGGTAGGTGAATGGCTTTATAGTGACGGTACTAATATTATACCTGCAACCACGACTACCAAACGTCTCGTAGGGATTTGTCAATCTTTAAAAGCAGTAGGTACTTCCGGTACAGCTACTTTGATGATGAAAGTTCCACGTTCCCCGAACGCTAGCGTTATTATGGATGTCGGTACGAGTACTATCGCAAGAACATCAGCAGGAATTGGTTATGATCTAACCTCTTCGACTACTGTTAATGCTTCTTCTTCGACCTATTCTCCTTTAATTCTGAAGAGATATATCTCAACCACAAAGGGTGAGTTCCTTCCGAACTGGGAAATGGGTGTGAACGCTTAAATTTATTTATTAACTTTTATTTACAATGCCTATCTCAACTTCTTTAGATCATCTTTCTTTCACGGAATTGGCAGATACTACGAATAGGATTGTGCAGGATCAGTACACGGTGGACAGCAACCTGAATGAAGTCCGCTCTCTGTGTAACTTCGATGAGAAAATCCCTGAAAAATCAGGTACTCAAAGAACTTTCACATCCTATGCGCACGATTCTTATGGTAAACGTATGCCCGAAGGTGCTGACGCACAACTCGCCCAATTCGTACAAGGGAAATCTAAAACAATGTACATGGTTCGTTATGGTACGAACGCCACCGTGTCTTATATCGCTGAACATTTCAGCAACGTATCAACGATTAAAAATGACCTTACCAATCTTAAAGGCTATATGCCGAATAGAATGGCTTTGGACATTACCCATCGTTTCTCTTTCTGTACCGCCACTTCCTATACGGACATGGACGGTGAGACAGTAGACACGACAATCGGAGGCGGTACACTCGCTTGGGTATATGCTACTCAGACCCTAAACGGTTCCAGTATAACGCTTTCCAATGTGATCACTTCTAACCCCCGCTTTTCAAAAGGTGCGTTCGAGGTCGCCAAGAACGTTGCTAAAGCCGCTTCCCTTGATGAGTTCGGAGTACCTATCGAGATTGACTTCAACACGGTCTACTCTGCAAATGAAGCAACCACGGTTGATTCCATCCTTTCCCTCTTGCGTTCCACCGCAGACCCGACTACAAACAACGCAGGTGTAGTGAATAACTACAAAGGACAGTTCAGACACGTTATTCTTAAAAAACTTGATACTGACGCTCAAGGTGCTTATGACACCACGAAACAGTATTACTGGGGCTATTACGCCGCAGGTAAAGGGAGCAAATATGCTACTCTGAACCTTGGTGTATGGGAAACTCCACATGGAGTGGCAGAAGACGTAAACATTCAAAATGATGAAAAGACTCTTGGCTCTCGTGCCGCATGGGGACTTTGTGTTGTCGATCATCGTGGAAATGTTCACTCTACTGGTACTGGGGCATGAGTTTCTTAGATTTTACTTCCAGTTTTATTCATCGGGTAAACCCTAACGGGAACCGGTTGGCAGGAGGCGGTGAATAAAGCGCAATAACTAATATTATGACTAATATAAATTCAGGCTACGGAATGCTCGACATGATTGCCTTTGCGAGCAAACGCCCGTTAGCCTTCGGAAAAATGATCTTCGTAATGAAGTCAACCGATACAGATAACTACGACCGTATTACTAATATGATTACGCCCGATAATGAGGGGCGTGTTCGTGTTTTCGGGAATGTTACTGACGCATTAACCTATGCGCAGGATAACGATACAATCTTCGTGGGTCCCGGTGTCTACACCGAAGCTGACGAACTTGTCATCTCGCAAGCCAACTTGAAACTGATCGGTTCCAACACATCAGGTATTTGTTGGGGTCCCTGTTCCCTCAAAGCTACGGCTAATCACATTATTTCCGTTCAGGCAAATGGTGTTGAGATTTATGGTCTCGGCTTTATTCAGAACGGAGCTTATCGTGGTATTGAAATTGACCACACCGCCGCAGTCTACAAAACCCATATTCATGGTTGCCATTTCGGAGGTTCCGCAACTGCTACCTATGGAGTTTATGCGGGTGGTACTTTCGACGCTGTTGATACGGTAATCGAAAATAACGAGTTCCTTTCTTGGGCTACTGCCGGTATCTATATGAACGCCACACGTTCCAAGGCTAGAAACAATCTTATTTTCGTTCCAGCTTCCGGTATTGGTATTCAGTATGTACCCACTGGCTCTGATCGTGGATTTAACCAAGTATCATACAATGAGATTGCAGGTGCAAACTCTTCTGATACGGGGATCCAGATTGACGGTACACCTAGTGCAGGTCAACTCACTCTATGCCATAACTACGTTTCAGGTTGTGCTACAAAGATAACTCAAACCGCTAATGGAGATCTTTACGGTATGGAGAATTACGCTTCCACTGCCGCAGGTGGGGCTTTAATTGATATCGATACTTAATCTTAATATTTAACTTTTACTACTATGCCTAAGAAAAAAGCAGTAGAGATGGAGGCTCCTGAAATTGAAACACCCGAAGAGGAGGAAGAACAGGAAGCTGAACCTACTCCAAAATTCGTGAAAGTGCATGGTGAAAGAATTACCGTCATTAAACTCGATGAAGTCGAAGGCGGAATAGTAATCACAGGCACTAATGGCTGTACTTACCGAGGTGTAAGTATTGAAAACGGTACTTTAAAACAATAACTCTATTTAGAGAGGGAGGGGGAAACGTTTGTTTTCCCTCTCAATAATGGAGTTAAATATTTATTTAACTTTTACTACTATGGATATTTTAAGACACCAGTCGGATATTGGAAACCAAACCCCAATGCCGACCGAGAGGTTGGATGAAACTAGCGTTGTAAACACTTCCACATCCGAGACGGTTGTTTGGATGTATAGTAATTCAGGTACTTGGGCGGCGGCCGCGGCTCAAGCGGCAGGAACGATCTGTACTTTTCAGACAAAATTCAAGAACATACAAAACTCGATCAATACAACGGTAGGTCATTCGCAAGACACATCTTTAAGTTTTGCCGCCGCCACACGGGCTTCAACTTTGGTTGACGTTCCCGAAGACGTTTTTTATAAAATGCAGGAAATGTCTGTTGCTAATCAGGTAATTGAAATTGCCAAATGGCTTGATACGGCAGGGGACTACGCAATAGATCACCGCAGAGGGCAATTATGGTTAAAGAGCTTGGCAACTGTAGCCAATGACGCTGTTACCTATGACTACAGGGGGTCAAGTTCTTCCACGGCTCCTATTTACGTTAAAGAGGTAAGCGCAGGAACGGATATTGTTGTACAGAACGCTACGGGTACGGCGGCGATCAATACAACCACTGCTATTGCGGCTGAATTTAAACTAATCATGATCACCTGTCATTTTAGTGCGGCTCCGACTACCTCCGAGAATTTTCAGGTAAAACTGGATTCCGTGGCTGGTTCGGCTTATGACACTGTGCTTTACGCCGTAAATCCTTCTCTGTCTTCCGCTACCGATCTTGTTTATCTTCCTGACGGTGAGATGAAATTCAAAACAAGTGATGAACTCGTTGTGACTTTCACTAATACGGAAACGAGAACTTACGGGCTTTCTATTTATTATCAACTAATTTAATACCATGTCAAAATATCTAAACGGACAGAAAATTGTTGACGCAGTATTTGAAGCAGGTGCGGTTGGTGCTCCGTCAATCAGATTCGCAAATTCGCCCTTAGACGGATTTTACAGAATAGGAACCAATAACGTTGGCTTGGCACTTAACGGAGCCAAAGTAGCCGATTTATCTACAAACGGTCAGTACATTACTGGGAATCTTGGCTGTTCAAAGCTAAAAAACAACTATGTTTATGTGGACTCAAGCCGAACGGACATTTACACGGCGGACGGTTCTCAATTACTTCCCTATAAAACTATTCTCGCCGCACTCACGGTAATAAACGCAGATACCGGCAAGAACTGGATTATAAAAGTAAACACGGGGACTTATGCAGATAATCTTACTATTACTAATCCTAGATTCTTAAGAATTGAGGGCAATGGGGTTACGATCAGCGGGACTATACTTATTAATTCAGGTGTAGGTTCTTATGACCGCATAGAGTTTGCAGGGGTAAGAGGATACAGGGCAGAAAAGGGAGCCGCTATGACAATCAGCGGTAAGATAACGGCGGAACGTACAAACGACTCTCTTATTTATGTGGGTTTTGACGGTTGCAACGTTAGCGGTGCATTTGAAGCCACCACATCGGGAACATGGGTACTTCATTATCATAATTGCCGTGTAGACGGAGCCATAACAGGAACTTTGGCAGTCAATACACAGCTTGATAACACAATTCTGATTGAAACTTACGGATTTAATGAATTTGCCGGGGCAATCACCGGAATAGTTTCTTTTTATAATTGTCATGATTCTGACTTCTACGGAGCCATAAATACTACACCTTGGTATGAGAACAGATTTCATCATTGCTCTTTCGCTTCCTCTGTTTCTGTAATCCCGCAAGTAGGTGCTTCATCCGCTTTGATTTATCTTGACGGAGTGAGTTATAAATCTTTTAAGGCAAGAACACCGACGATTACAGGAGCCACTTATTCCCATATTGACGGTGGTGTAATGATAGGGGCTACAACTGAAATTCTTGTTGGAGGAGGGGACGGGACTAACCCTGTATGGACTACGGCTACGGGGACAGGCGCTCCAGTGAGAGCAACTAACCCGACCTTAGCGGGTTTTACTTCTAACGGAAGGGAATTAGGAAAGCAGGGGGCAGATGTAGCAAGTGCCACTAATCTTGCCCTTGGAACGGACGGGAATTGCTTTGAGATAACTGGGACTACAAAAATTGATCTTCTTTCAAATGTGGGCTGGCAAAATGGTTCCGTAATTACCTTATTTGCTAACGAAAATGTAACTATAGACCATGCTACGGCTACTAGTGGAACCAACGTTACTATTCTACTCGCAGGAGCTGGCGATTATAACATGACCGCCAATGATTCCTTAACTTTGTGTCTTTCTGAAACCACGGCAGGAGGTCAGGCGTGGAGAGAGATAGCAAGAACAGCAATATAATATTGGCAAAGGAGGCTATGCACAATTAGACGGAGAAACAGGGAAAATCCCTAGTGAATTTCTGCCTGAAACTAGTGGCGGTATCACCCTCCAGCAAGTTAAGGAGGATAGCGAAATTGCAAACGCAATCGCAAGGAGTCATGCTGAATATCAATTCCCTATTGGCTGGGTATTCCTATCCTTCGTCAACACAACCCCAGCTACATTCCTCGGCTACGGCACTTGGGAACTCGCCAGCAAGGGGCGCGCACTAATCGGAGTTAATCCCGACGTACCAGCTTACAATGAAGCAAATAAAACTGGTGGAGCTGAAACTGCAACGCCCAGCAATCATGCAGGAGTAACCGTATCCGATCATGCCGCTAAAAATACAGCCGCCGCAAATACGGGGGCGACAAAAATAGGAACCACGACATCCACAGCCACATTAAAAGCTCATGTCCACGAGGTTTCCGCTTACACTCACGTTGTCACTCAACCCTCAAACCATGATTCTATGAGCATTATGCAACCTTGGGAAACCATTTACGTCTATAAACGGACAGCTTAATTCTTAACTTTTATTCTTATGACAGAAATAACCGCACCTAAGATGTCAATCATCAGTATGATAATCACCCTTCTCTCGAACCGAAGAGTATGGGCAGGTATCGTTGGACTCATCGTAGTCATCTGCGAACTTCTTGGAATCGGATTTAAACTTGATTCTATGACTTTAACCGACCTGCTGACTCAATTGGGAGTTACTATAGCTATGGCTATACCTGCCGTACTCGCTCTTTTATCCTATATAAATCCTAAAAAATGAATATAGAGAACATCTCACTCCCTATTAAAGTAGTCATAATCGCAGGAGCGACATTAATTGGTTTTATTTTCCCTTTATCGGTCGCCTATTCGAAAATATGGGAGAACGACAGGGATATTTCGGAGATGAAGAAGGAAGTCGTTAAAATCCCCGTATACGAGCAGAAACTGAACGATATAATCAGTGGACAGGACGAGATAAAAGAGATTTTAAGAAAACATATAGGATATTAATAATTTGATATATGAGCAGTAAATCACTCCAAAAAGCGGCAATCATAGACATTACAGCTTCAAAAATCAGGATTAAACACCCTGATATTACTAAGAATCCGTGTACCGTTATTTCTTCGCCTTTATCAGCTGGAGGAACAGTTTTGACCGTGCTTGATAATCACGGCTTTATTGATGATGACTGGATGATTTTAGGAAGGATAGGGGATAACAGGACGGAAGAGGTCGACGTGAACGGTGCTGTCACAAGGGGTTCGAGTCTTACGATCACCAATACGACTAAATTCGCACATGAATTACAAGCTCCTGTTACTAAGATTTACGAAAGACAGATTAAACTTTACGGCTCCGCTACGGATGGTGTTGCTGGTACTCTAATAGCTACTTTTTCTATTGAATGGAATAAATATTGGAGTGAGTACACGCTTAAAACGACTGATACTGCTTATGCTTACTACTACGCCGCTTATTATGACGGTACAACAATCGGAAGTTCGAGCGATTATGTAGCCTCTACAGGGCTTACTGGAACGGCTGTATTTAAGGTAATTCAGGACGCATTAGACATGACAGGGGCTGGTATTTCTACCAGTATGCCTATTGAAATGCTTGTAAGATACGCTAACGATTGTCAGACGGCTATTTCACAATTCCTTTACCAAGACCCACAGACTCAGAGATATGTTCCTATTGACTGGGATCATGAAATTGATGAAGACACGAGTTTATCAATAAGTGAAAATCAAAACCGATATTCTCTTTCTTCCCTTTCGCTTAAATATTCAGCTACACGGACGGTGATTAGCGTGAGGATAGGTGACGGTTTGGCTTTGGAAAAAATCACTCCTCAGGAGATGGACGAGGAACTTTCCGAAAAACACTACACGGAGTTAAGCGCAGAAGCTACGGCAGGCGCGACTACATTAACGGTGAATTCAAATGTCACCTTTGCGGATTCAGGTTCTCTTTATATCGGGAGTGAGATTATAACCTATACCGGAAAATCAAGTACAACTGGGTTCACAGGAGTTCCGGCAAGCGGAACTGGAGCGATCACCGCAACTCACGCCGTGGATTCCCCTGTCTGGCAGAATATCTCACCCGATGTTCCAACAAAATACACGATCTTTGACAATTATCTGATTTTCAACTGCCCCCCTGACGGTGATTACGAGGATTGCACAATTCATTTTAAGTACTACAAAAAACCTACTGCACTTAGCGAGGTTTCGGATGTTACGACAGTACCTTTTTACAATGTCTTTCAGTATTACATCGCCTCAAGGATTGAGCAAAGAAGGGGTAATAAAGAGGAGTCATTATCTTTAATGCAGGAATTTAATAAAATGGTTCTTGCCAATTCACAATTCAGAGACGTTTTACTTAAAGCTCCGACAAAAACTAAAGTTTATGCAATATGATTTTACAATATCTAAATTTTTTGGGTGGGGTGAACACAAATGCTTCACCGTTTGTAGCTAATTCAAATAGCTGTTTTGTCTTAGATGGTTGTAATGTTTCGAATAAATTAGGGGCAATGCTGAAAGACACAGGGTACTCTAGGGTAGGTGATGTTTCCTCCGCAGGGGCGAAACCTATCACGGGTCTTTTTGACTGGCGACCAGCGGGAGGAACACAAAGGATTTTACGCACTAAAAACGACGATACAGGGGCTAATATGACGCTCCAGTATAATAATGCGGGAACATGGACGAATATAAATGTAGGTTCTTCTTGGGACGCTTACGAGGATTGCAAAGTGGAAATGGAAAACTTTATAGGGTACTGCTTTTTTGTTGGCTATGACGCAACGGATAATGTTTTTCTTCCCGTAGCCTCTTTGACTGGCACTACCTTTTCTACCTCAACAAACGTTACGAATATGCCAATGGGAAAGTACATCGTACGTTACAGGGACAAACTTTATGTTCTGAACTGTAAAATAAGCTCAACGGTTTATCCTTACTCGGTTTATGCTTCTGAGATTCCTAGTGCAGGAACGCTGGCATGGACACCCACGCAGATTAACACGGGTTATGGAGAAGAAATTACAGGCGGAGCGGTAAACTGGGACAAACTTTTAGTCTTCACGGATTCAAGGGCTTACGTTTATGACGGTTCAAGCATGAAAAAGGCATGGGATAGGGGGGCTTTCCACAGAACAATAAAAAATAACGGACAGATGATGGTTTTTTGTGATAATACGAATGTTTGGA
>JBAZFL010000020.1:0-15677 GCA_041653455.1 Clostridia bacterium | reverse complement strand
TAATATTAAGCATTTCATCCATCATGGTGTCTGAATTATATGATACATTCATAAGAAGTATTCCGACCACACCCATTAAAAGTATCGTAACGCATACTGTAAATATGCTGGTTATGAAAAGCACTTTATTTCTTACAATATTATTAAATGATTCTACTAAAATGTACTTAATACTCACAGGCTTCATTTTCGTATATGCTTCCTTCCGTATCACTGACTATTTTTCCTTTTTCAAGACGAATAACTCTCTGCTGCAGCCTGTCAACTATATGTGTGTCGTGCGTAACGACCAGTACTGTGGTTCCAAGCTGATTAACTTTATATAAAAGGTCAATTATCTCTATGCTGGTTTTTGGATCAAGATTACCTGTCGGTTCGTCGGCAATGAGTATGTCTGGATTATTTGCTATGGCCCTTGCTAAAGCCACCCTTGCCTGTTCACCTCCGGCAAGTTCATCAGGAAACGCTTTTTCTTTTCCCTGCAGGTCAACCATGTGAAGAAGCCTTGGCACTACCTGCTTTATTGTTCTATTTGATTCTCCCACTATTTCCATTGCAAATTCAATATTCTGATATACGGTCTTGTTCATGAGCAGACGGCAATCCTGAAATACTACTCCAAGCCTTCTGCGGTAATGAGGCAGGTCATATCTTGAGAGGTTATATAAATCATATCCATTAACGAATATATCTCCGGATGTCGGCCTTTCCTCTCTCATTAGGAGCTTGATTATCGTGGATTTGCCCGAACCGGACTTACCTGTTATGAAAACGAACTCTCCTGGGTCAATATGGAAGCTAATCCCATGAAGAGCTTCTGTACCGCTTTTATATATCATTGATACATTGTCAAAATTAATCATACTAATTCCTTCCCAGGTTCCTTAAATAGCATTTTATCTGGCATATAGTGTGAAATAATACTGCAGACTCGAATTTCTGCACATCCAGACCGGTAAGCTTATTAAACTTTTCTATCCTGTAAACCAAAGTATTTCTGTGCAGATACATCTTTCTTGCAGTCTCGCTTATATTAAGGTTGTTTTCAAAAAAAGCCTGCATTGTCTTTATTGTTTCGTCATCAATCTGATCATATATTTCCGAAGTAATCGTTTCCTCTATGAAATTTTCCAGCTTTTGTACAGGCACATCATGAAAAAGCCTTGATATCCCCATTGTATTGTAGTCATAAACTGAATATCCTTCTTTATACAGAGAACCGATATCGAAAGCCTTCAGTGAAGTAAGATAGGATTTTCTTGCTTCTTCGAGCAAAGTGAAATGCATTCCGATCGATGCTTTTATGGAAACCATAAGCTGTTCTTCAAGAGTCGATACTGCAGATAAAAGTATATGTTCAAAATTCTCCTGCACTGGAAGAACTATAACAGTATCGGAATTATCTAATGTGGTTATGAGTATATCCTTCATGTCATGAAACAGGTTTTTTAATACCTCGCTCACTGGATATTCCGGATTACTGCCAGTCCTGATTGTCGCAACAGCTTTTTTTTCATCGGTGCTGATTTTAAGTATCCTGTTTCTCTTTTCCAGTTCCTGTTGTGATATATCGTCTTGAAGTATCTGCTTTATAAAGAATTCCTTGTCTGTTTTTTCTATGTTATTCTTAAGATAATCCTTAACATAAAGAGCAAGCAGATTTAATACAAACTCTGTATTATCTCCAATTGATTCTACAAACACATAATACTGCACATTTTTAATAGCTTTGATCTTTGTGAAGATAAGCCCGTCTATGGCTGGTTTTTCTTTAGTGTTTTTTATAAGCTCGTCGAATTTTTCAAAATCCTTTCCTTCTTGGGAAATGTCGGAACACAATAATATTGTCCCTTTCATGCCGACGATTCCAAAAAGGCATTCCAATTGCTCATTCAACCGCTCTCTCAATTCCCTTAGCAAGTCAGATCCGCCTTTCTTCACTTATATTACCACAATACAAGTTATTGTGTAAACACATTAATTATACAGTAAAATTATTATACTGCATTTGTTTTTATGCATTTTTTTTGATAATATATTAATTAATCTATATTTATGGAGTATGTAATGAAGCATCTTGTTTGGTTCAAGTCAGTATATTCTATGCTGCGAATACCATTTACAGTATACTACAAGTTTTTCCGCAATTACCACTATAGAAAATACACCCCTAAAAACAGGCCTTTCATTGTTCTTTCAAACCACAATTCCGAAGGGGACCAGTTCATGGTAGGAATTGCCTTGAAGGGACACATGTTTTATGTTGCAAGCGAACATATACTCAGAAGCGGTTTTGGAGGGAAACTAGTAAGACTGCTTGCAAATCCTATTATGCGAAAAAAAGGAGCTGAAGCAAAAAGCACTATATCCGAAATACATAAAAGACTGGAAGAAGGAGCTAATGTATGCATGTTTGTAGAAGGAAACAGGTCTTTTACCGGGCAGACCGGATGGATTTCGCCTGCAAATGGCACACTGGTTAAAAATTCAAAAGCATCCCTAATAACTTTCAGATTGGATGGAGGATATTTCAGGACTCCAAGATGGGCAGAATATGCAAGAAAGGGTCCGGAATTCGGTTATGTCGTTAATGAGTATTCGCCAGAAAAACTACAGTCAATGAGCGAGGAGGAGATAACTAAGGCTATCAGGGAAGATCTCTACACCAATGCTTTCGACTGGCAGAAAAAAAATCAATACCGGTATAAAGGCAAGAATCTGGCTGAACATCTGGAAACTGTTTTGTTCATATGCCCGAAATGCAAAGGTATTGATACATTAAAAAGCCATGGAGATCTCTTTAGCTGCTCATGCGGTTATACAGTAAAACTAAACGACTACTGCTGTTTTGAAGCAGATTCATCAGATTCATTGCTTTTTGAAAATGTATACCAGTGGGATGCCTGGCAGAGGGATTATCTGAAAACGAATCTGAATGAATTGAAAAAAGGATATACCGATAGACCTATCCTAAAACATGCAGGCCAGTCTCTTAGCAGGATAAATGTCACAAAAAATGCGGAACTGATCAATACTGGCACAATGGAACTGTATTCCGACAGGCTGGTGATCACATCTGAAGATAGAATACAACAGGATATCTTCTATCTCAAAGATATCACAGGGTTTTCTGTTACAAAGATGGCAACGATTTTCTTCTCAACAGCAGATGGCAGTTACTTTGAGATAAAGTCAAAAATAATAAGAACAGGTGTCGGTTATCTTATGCTATACAGATATCTCACGGATCGTGACTATGTATAACAAACAAAAAGTTTGTAAAAATCATATGTGATTGAAAATCATGTATTTAGATGGTATCATTCCAATAATGAGTGTTTTACTTATAAGCCAAATGAGAAAAGCGATAAAGGATTACGATATGATCCAAAACGGGGATAATATCGCTGTCGGATTGTCAGGGGGAAAAGACAGTCTTGCTATGCTATATGGCTTAAATCAGATAAAAGGGCATATAGAACAGTCTTTTAATATAAGGGCTGTTACTTTGAAACTTAGCGGTTCCAATCCTGATACCGATTACCTGCAGCATTTCTGTGACAAGCTGAATATTGAATATGTTGTAAGGCAAACCGATATTGAACAGATCGTATTTGAAGCAAGAGAGGAGAAAAGCCCCTGCTCTTTATGTGCGAACCTCAGAAGAGGTATTCTGAATGATACTGCAAAGAATCTTGGATGTAATAAAGTCGCTCTTGGACATAATAAGGATGATGCGATTGAGACTTTCCTTTTGTGCATGTTTTATGAAGGCAGAATGCATACCTTTTCCCCCGTTACTTATCTTTCAAGGAAGGACATTACCGTGATAAGACCATTAATTTATTCATTTGAAAAAGATATAATAAGTTTTAATGAAAGTATGAACATAAAACCCGTCAAAACCCTCTGCCCTATGGCTGGCAGAACCAATCGCCAAAGGATTAAGGAATATATAGAAAATGAAAGCATTATCAACCCGAACTTCAAATACAATCTCTTCCGTTCTTTTACACATGATGGAATTTCGGGATGGAAGGAGGTAGTCTGATGGTTTTTTCAGGACTTTTCTTTTTAACAATCTTCCTGCCTGCTGTACTTATACTGTACTACATATCTAAAAACAGGACATACAGAAACACCATACTAACAATTATGTCTCTTATGTTTTATGCATGGGGAGAACCCGTGTTTGTACTTCTCTTACTTTTAACATCAGCCTTTGTATATATCATAGCTCAACTGATACAGAAAAACTCTGGAAAGTCTTTATCGAAATTTTACCTTATATCAGGTATATCCATAATAATTGCAGTACTTGCATTTTTCAAATACTCCGGCTTCATTGCAGAAAACTTATCCGCTCTATTTAAGTTTGAAAACAGCTTTAATGATATCGCTCTCCCTTTGGGCTTATCCTTTTATACATTCACATGTATAAGCTATCTTTCTGACGTATATAGCAAAAAAACTTCAGCTCAAAGAAATTTCATGGACCTGCTTATGTATATATCCATATTTTTTACAGTCACATCCGGTCCCATTCAGAGATATCCTGACTGGGTAGCTGATATAAAAGGCAATAGAGAAACATGGGAAAAATTCAATTATGGCATACACCGTTTCATTATCGGCCTTGCAAAAAAAGCCATTCTTGCAAATACTGCAGGCTCACTGATTGCATCATTTATGGGAAATGACTATTCCAAATTATCGGTACAGGGCGCATGGATAGGTATATTGCTGTTCGCATTGCAGATATACTTTGATTTTGCCGGTTATTCTGATATGGCAATAGGACTTGCATCCATGTTCGGATTCTCAATTAAGGAAAATTTCAATTATCCATATATATCTAAAAGCGCGACAGAGTTTTGGAGAAGGTGGCACATAACGCTTGGTTCTTTCTTTAAAGACTATGTATACATACCTTTAGGAGGTAATAGGAAGTATAAAATCAGGAACCTATTAATTGTATGGTTTCTCACTGGATTATGGCATGGCGCTAGCTGGAATTTCGTTATATGGGGGTTGTATTTCTTTGTGCTGTTACTTATAGAAAAGACCTTTCTTATCAAGATTTTTGATAAAATACCTAAAATGTTTTCCCATATATATTTCATTTTTGTAATGCTTGTTGGCTGGGTGTTCTTCTACAATACTAATCTGTTAAAAGCACTCCAGTACATAGGTGTTATGTTTAATATAAATGCAGCTTCATTTTCTGACCCTATACTGACCATTTTATTTAATAATAATGTTCTATTTATAGTTGCAGCAATTATCTGCACTGTTCCTTTGGGAAAATTATTAAAAGAACAGGCCGAGAAACTGGAAAACAGGATCTCAAAAGGCCGTACGGATATAGTGAACAGGATAGTGCTTCCACTGATTAATTTATCATTGCTGGTTCTTTCTATAATATTCCTAGTCGGAGACACATATACCCCGTTTCTGTACTTTAACTTTTAAGATGAAAAAATTAAGGATCGATTCGTTAATATTCATAATAGCTATTATCACAGCAGGCATTATGAACCTTGTGAATCCTGACAGACCTTCAATATCCGTTGCAGAAAACCGAAAGCTTCAGGAAAAACCTGCTTTTTCTCTTGTTTCTTACTTTGACAAATCATATTCATCAAAGTACTCCCTCTACTATTCAGACACCTTTACATTAAGAGACCTTCTTATAAAGTCACGAAGAAAAATAACTAAGCATTTTGCTTTAATAAAGGACATTAAAATCCAGGTCAGTCTGCCTGAAGATTCACCTATACCAACCAGCAAACCGGTCAATACTCCTGTCGTATCAGAAAGTGAAGCTCCAACTTCTTCAGCAACCTCTGATTTACCGCTTCCTACTCATTTTCCAGTTCCAACCCCGTCTTTCACTGCTGAACCTGAATTCAGAAAAGCCCATACGATTGAAGTATTAAACTCTCCCTTCTTTCTTGTTGATAATCATGTAGTTGCCGCAATATGGGCACAAGATGAAAGCCTTAAAAAATATGCTCAGTTTCTGAATGAACTGAAGGAAAAAATGGGAGAAGACATAGGAATATATTCTATGGTTGTTCCAACTAGCATGGAGTATTTTGACCTTTCAGATCTTCAGCATATAACAGGTTCACAAAAAAAGATGACTGATGATATCTCTTCATATACTGATGATTCTGTTGTATATGTGGATGTCTATAACGCTTTGTTTAGTCATTGTAATGAGTATATTTATTATAGGACAGATCATCACTGGACCCATTTAGGAGCATATTACGCTTACTGCGCCCTTATGGAATCCATGGACAGGCAAGAAGATATTATCCCGTTAAGTTATTATACAGAAAAGGAAGTAATAGAAGGATTTATAGGAAGCGCATACAGAAAAACCAATCAGGATGCAAGAGTACTGGATAATCCTGACACTATTACCGCATATTATCCGATAGTAAATTATGAGTTTAAAATGCACAATAAAACCGGTATTGTGGAAAAAAGACTTAATGACCTAAGTTTTGTGAAACCGGATAATCAGTATTACAATATGTTCATGAGTGCAGGGAATGGCATATATCATGAATTCACGACAGAAAATAAAAATGGCAAGACTTTACTTGTGATATGTGATTCATATGGTGCAAGCTTCGTACACTTCCTTCTGCCACATTATGAAAAAGTATACATTATGGATACAAGATATTATGACAGGGAATATCTTAACAATATGACTATAGACGCTTTTGCTAAAAGTATAAATGCAGATGAAATAGCCACGCTTCTTTATATGGACAGCGTGGCATACACATTTAATACTGATGCTCTTTACGGGCTATTGAAATAGTAATACTAATTTATTTAGTATCTATTTGATTTATATTATCAAAACTTCCCAGTAATATCCTTAAGATAGGTTTTTAGTTCCTGTTTCAGATCCTCTCTTCTTAAGGCATACTCTATAGTCGCTTCGACAAAACCCAGCTTATCTCCTAAATCATATCTTTTGCCTTCAAATTCAAATGAATATATATCCTGCATACCCAAGAGAGTTTTTAAAGCATCTGTAAGCTGAATTTCACCGTTCTTGCCTGGTTTCTGGTTTTCCAGTATGTCGAAAATCTGTGGTTCCAGTATATATCTTCCTAATATCGCTACATTGGAGGGTGCACTGCTTTTATCAGGTTTTTCGATCAAATCCTTCACTTTCATAACTTTTGGAGCAATTTCGTCACCATCTATGATTCCATAAAGGCTTACCTTGTCCATATCTACCTTCTGCACTCCCACAATAGATGACTGGTATTTTTCATAAGCTTCTATGAGCTGGCTTAAGCACGGTTTTTCGGAATATACTAAATCGTCTCCTAGAAGAACTGCAAACGGCTCATTACCTATAAATGTCTTTGCACAGTGAATTGCATGCCCAAGCCCTCTGGCTTCCTTTTGCCTGACATAGTAAATGTTGGCCATATGGGATATGCTTCTTATCTCTTCAAGTTCATCGAGCTTATTGTGCTTCAATAGAACATCCTCAAGCTCATAAGATTTATCAAAATGATCTTCAATCGCTCTCTTGCCTCTTCCGGAAATTATTACAATATCTTCAATACCTGATCTTGCTGCTTCTTCTACTATGTACTGTATTGCCGGCGTATCAACGATAGGAAGCATTTCCTTAGGGGTTGCTTTTGTAGCAGGCAGGAATCTTGTACCTAATCCAGCTGCAGGAATTATCGCTTTTCTTATCCTTCTCATTTCACTCCTTTAGTCAAATAATGAAACCTGTTTTCTTTTTTTATCTTTGTCAGATAATATTTTCCCTACCGCAGGGATATTAGAAGGCTTGTATTTGTCAATATCCTTTAAGCGTGCATTTTCCAAAGGAAGCATCTCTGTAACCTTAGTGCCGCTTTTAAGCTTTATCAAAGTTATTCCCTGAGTATCTCTTTTATCTTTTATTGAAATATCAGACGATTTGAATACCAAAGCTCTCTGATCGGATGTTATCGCTACATATGAGGATTCATCATTTTCATCTAAAAGCGAGAGATAAAGAAGTCTGCTTCCCATAAAGTATGCATTAAGCATCTTCTTCCTGTTCTGTTTGGTCCAGAAAGTCTTAAATGGCACTTTCGCTCCTTTACCATTTTCAAACAGATAGATCATATTTCCTTTGAAATCATCAGTAATAGCGATGTATATTATACGTTCATCTTTTTCCAGTTCGCAGATATTCGGAAGATATTCACCGAAATCAGTAAGTTTGCAGTCATTTATCTGGTATAGCTTGGATTTGTATACATTGCCTTTATTGGAAAACATTACAAGCTCCGCGCCGTTATGAGACGCTGTTTCCTGAAGAAGCACATCCTCATTTTTAAACTTGTTTTCCATATCAGTTTTTATGTCTATATCACGAATCTTCTTTAAGTAATTATCCTTTGTAAAGAAAACTCTTACAGGATAATCCTCGAAAGCAGGTTCTTCAAATTCTGCTTCTATCTGTTCTTCATATATTATCTGGGTTTTTCTCGGCTGCCCGTATTTAGTCTTTATCTCCAGAAGCTGGGCAGAGATAATATTTTCTATCTTTGTCCTGCTCTTTAAAGTCTCTTCAGCTTCTTTAATGCTGTTATTCAGGTCTTTTATATCATCCAGTCTTTTCAATATATACTCTCTGTTAAGATGGCGCAACTTTATCTCAGCGATGAATTCTGCCTGAAGATTGTCTATTCTGAATGCTTCCATTAAATTCGGGACGACTTCGCTTTCCATTTCAGTATTTCGAATAATATGTATTGCTTCATCGATGTCTAATAAAACTCTCTCCAATCCCAGTAAGAGGTGAAGCCTCTCCCTGTCTTTTGCCAGGTCATATCTTAACTGCCTTTTAATGCATTCGATTCTGAAAACTATCCAGTAATCTATGATATCTTTTACTCCAAGAAGCAGCGGTTTACCTTCAATCAGCACATTGTTATTACATGAAAAATAGTCTTCTAATGGTGTTTTTGCAAACAGTTTTGCCATTAGCTTGTCTATATCAGTACCTTTTTTAACATCAATCGTGATCTTGAGTCCGGATATGTCAGTTTCATCTCGTATATCCTGTATATCTTTAATCTTGCTGCCTTTCACAAGCGATATTATGCTTTCAATAATCGCTTCTGCAGATGTAGTATATGGTATTTCGGTTATCTCTATATGAGAACCTTTTTTATCGACATTGTATTTTGCTCTCAATCTTACACGTCCGCGTCCATTTGCAAATATGTTTTCCAGTTCTGTTTTATCGTATATGGCATAACCGCCCGTCGAGAAATCCAGACATTTCAGATAATCCGCAATATTTATATCCCTGTCCTTTAAATACGCAATTATACAGTCACAAACCTCAACAAGATTAAATGAAGGCAGATTACTTGCTATACCTACCGCAATACCCTGGCTTGCGTTAATCAGGATGTTAGGGAATGCAGATGGAAGCATGACCGGTTCCATAATGGTTCCGTCATAGTTCGGAGTGAACGGTACGCAGTCTTTGTCAATATCACGGAACATTTCGGTGCATATGGAAGCCAGCTTGACTTCAGTATATCTGCTTGCAGCATAACTCATATCTCTGGAGTACTGTTTTCCAAAATTGCCTTTAGAATCTACGAAAGGATGCAGAAGCGCTTCATTTCCTCTTGTCATCCTTACCATTGTCTCATATATTGCCTGATCGCCATGCGGGTTCAGTTTCATGGTCTGTCCGACTACATTCGCAGACTTTGTACGGTCTCCTTTTAGAAGACCCATCTTATACATGGTATACAGAAGCTTCCTGTGAGAGGGTTTTAATCCGTCTATCTCCGGAATAGCACGCGAAACTATCACGCTCATTGCATATGGCATGAAATTAGTTTCCAGTATGTCGGTAATGGGCTGCAGCCTGGGTTCGTTTTCCTTGTTTATATTTTCCTTTTTATCTTTTTTCATATATTAAGATACATCAAGCATGTCGGTATACTTATATCCGAACTCCTGAATGAAATCCTTCCTTCCCTGTAGATTATCCCCTAACAGAAGATCAAACATGTCCTCCATCTCTTTCATATCCGTTGGCATTACTTTTATAAGCCTTCTTGTAGCAGGATTCATAGTAGTAAGCCACATCATATCCGGCTCATTCTCGCCAAGGCCTTTTGATCTTTGTATTGATATTTTCGGCGTCTGGCTGTTTTTCTTCTCTTTTGCATTTATCTTTTCCACAATATCATTCTTTTCAGTTTCACTGTAAGCAAAATATGTATCTTTCTTGTATGTTATTTCAAACAGTGGAGACTCAGCTATATATACTTTGCCTGCATCAATCAAGGATGGCACGAGCCTGTATATCATGGTTAGAATGAGAGTTCTGATCTGAAACCCGTCAACATCCGCATCTGTACAGATTATAATTATTGACCATCTTAGCTTGCTCATATCAAACGAGCTTACTTTTTGGTTTGCTTTTCATTTAATCTCTACTCCGCATCCTAAAACCTTTAAAAGATCAATTATTATATCGCTGTCGAATATCCTGTTGTATTCTGCTTTCAGACAGTTTAAAATCTTGCCTCTGACGGGTATTATAGCCTGGAATTCCGCATCTCTTCCCATTTTTGTTGAACCAAGCGCAGAATCTCCTTCAACTATATATATTTCTCTCTTATCCGCATCTTTGCTTCGGCAGTCAACAAATTTCTTGACACGGTTATTCATGTCCAGACCTTTGCCAAGTTTCTTTTTAAGATTAAGTTTGGTTTTCTCTGCCTGTTCAGCGCTTCTTTTATTTAAAAGAACCTGATCTGCTATCTTAATAGCTTCGGATTTGTTCTCGATAAAATAAATTTCCAGCTCGTGTTTTAAAAATTCCGTCATCGCATCCTGGAATATGGCATTGACAATGCTTTTCTTGGTCTGGTTTTCAAATCCCCCTACCGATGAAAAACAATTGGATACGAACACCAGACTGTCCTGTATATCAGCATATGTTATCTTTACCTCACCTTTTACATACTTGCCTTCTGAGGTTATAAACCTGTCTAGAGCATATGTGAAAGCAGCCCTCATGGCTCTTTCAGGTGAACCGCCATTTACAAGATAACTGGAATTATAGTAGTGTTCTGCAAGGCTTACATCAGAAGAAAAACAAAAGCATGCGGTTAGTTTCGCATCATGCTCTCTTGAACCATCCTTTTCCACAAGCTTTGTATCCCTGGATATGTATACAGGGGCAGTATAAGTTTTATCAGCAAGAACTTCATCAACATACTGCCTTATACCATTCTCATACAGATACTCAAAAGTCTGATTAGATTCTTCGTCTTTAAGAGTAAAACGAAGACCGGCATTTGCAACTGCCTGTCTTTTCAGCATATCCTGGAAATATTCTAAAGGTATGTTTATGTCAGTAAAAACTTTAGGATCCGGCTTCCATCTTGTCGTCGTGCCTGTTTTCCTGCTCTTATCTTCCTTTTTCTTGAGTCCACCGATATTGTATCCTTCTTCAAAGTGAAGGTTATACTTAAATCCATCACGTATGACCTCAACATCCATATACTGCGATGCATATTGTGTAGCGCAGCATCCTAAACCGTTTAAGCCAATTGAAGCATTATAGTTGCCCGATAGGTTGCCGTCATATTTAGCTCCGGCATAAAGCTCGCAATATATAAGGTCCCAGTTATATCTCTGTTCATTCTTATTAAAATCGACAGGCATCCCTCTTCCATAATCCTTGACTGTTATGGATTTATCTGAATGCCTGATAACCTCAATGAGGTTTCCATTACCTGACCTTGCTTCATCTATGGAGTTAGAGACTATTTCAAATACCGAATGCTGGCAGCCTTCTAAACCATCTGAACCAAATATTACAGGTGCGCATTTTCTGACTCTGTCTGGACCTTTGAGGGATTTTATGCTTTCATTGTTGTATGTGTTTTTTACAGCCATTAATAACCGCCTTTTCTTTTGTATAGATCATATAGATTATATGTTATTTAAAGGTCATTTTCAATATACTCATTTTATGTCTGGATTACAGTATGTACGCTTAATATCTTATCAGAGAAATTAATTATGTATTTGCTGCCTTCGTTAAATAAAATCCCTTCACTCAGCCTTGTACACAATATACATGTTTTCTGATCTTCTTCATTCACATGCCCATTATTATACCATGATGAGAAAACATTTCTAAGTTTATCTGCTATTTCCTTATTGCATTCATCCTTTATCCATCCCAGATTTTTGCCTATTCCGTGTGCTGTAAACCATTCGCCACAGACTGCAACCGACGGATTAACACTTAACTGTTTCATTTTATTAGAAAGTGAATACGTTACAGTATAAAAACAACCATCTTCATAATAGCTGTTCACTATACGGACATATGGGATATTATCAGATGTGGTCGCAACTGATAAGAGCGTGTCATGCCCAAAACGTTTCTTCATTATTTCTTTTATATCATCAAGTGTTTTTTTAATCATTTAGTTTGCCTTTTTTATCTTAGCAGGATAAAAAGTTTCAATCAGTTCTATATACTTTGGTATAGCGGATAAATCATAATTTGCAAAGTAGTAATTCTCTCCTGCACATTTTTCATAAGTAATACCATCAATTGTATAAGTTTTCTTAAATGAGCACTTACCTTTTTTACCTATGCCGCCGCCACTCTTATCACATTGTTTGCATCTGCCTTTTTCGTTGATAAAAGGATTTATTATACAATCCTCAGCTTTTTCTATGTATTCCCTGTGTCTGTCTATGTCTGTAAAATAAAGCCGTAAAACAATTCCGCTGTCTCGAAAATAGAAGCGGGCTATTACCTTTTTTGTCTTGTTCTGTGCTTTGTAATATTCAATCTTGTATCTGCCTAAGCACACATAAGGGGTAATACCATCATTGACATATCCGATATCCTTCATTTCATTGGAAAAAGCAGAGACGAACTGTTTTTCTTCTTCTGAAATAAAATCATATTCTTGTTTTTTTAATTGCTCTTTAATCATTTATCTCTTATATAGGTTTATTCGTAAGATAACCTACATCCGGTATAAGTTTGTTAAGATCTTTACCGACTCCTTTTTCCAGCATCTCGCTTATCTCATCTAAACATTTAACACATTCTATACAGCCAATTTTCATTAAATCATCCACTGATGAATCGGATTTCTCATCCTCGTTCAATACATGATTCCATAATCTCTTATTTATGTTCAGCACATCAATGTCTTCTTTTGCCTTTTCCACATAACATTTTCTAGGGAATGGAAAAAGATTTATCCACCATTTCTTCACATTCTTTGGATCGTATAATATCTTGTGGATCTGCCTTATTTTAACACTTGAATTGTATACCTCATTTTTTGTTACTGCATTGGGTTGTGTGAAATTGATGAATTCCGTTATATACCTTACTATTTCATACGGGAGAGGTTCCGTTCCAATAAGCTTTATTATGTCTTCTTTATATGCATCTGTACCGGTATGTTCTTTCCATAATCTGATATCCATCACATACTCGACCATATAGTGGGATAGATATGCTTTCCCGCCGTTTTTATTAAAATAGCTTGCTCCTTTTTCCACTGTTGCTTCCACATAAGGATGAATCGTCTTGTCACAGTAGAAATGAGTTAGAAATCCTGCAAAATATGCCAGGTTCTGCTCATATTCCGCACCGTTTAAATTCTCAAGCCATAATACGAAATCCTTAAAAAATTTTGATGTTTCAATCCTGTGCATCATTGCACCTGCTGCGGGCACTCTTCTGTCTACCAGAAGGGGGCTTATATGATAAAACAGGAAATCCGGCCCTTGAGCTCCGAAATTATACAGCTGCATATTGTTATCAATAGCATCTTTCACATTAATGTCGCTTATAGCGTCTTTTACATTCTGTGCAAAAAGGATATGTGTTAATACATCAGGCATTTTATCTCCCTACATCCAATATCTGAATATGTTCATCTATATGCGTGAATCCCGTGTAATATATCGTAAAAGCACTCATGCTTTTTGGTACCGAGCCTCTCATGATGTCATGATAGATATGGCTGTTATGCGTATTAGTTATCCTTAGTATATTGTTGTCTTTCTCAATGTCAATATCGCCTTCTTTAAAAGCCATATGTTTTCCTTGCTGGCCTTCAAACAATTCACTTCTATTTTTGACCATACAAGGTGCGGTAAAACAGAATTCCACCTTATATGGGACCTTGTCCATGCCTTCAGATCTGATATCAATACTTACGCCTGTGTCCTTCAGAGTCAGAGTAACATGATAAATCAGCTGGACACTGTTTATAACCGGCCTTTTGGAATGGTCCATCTCTTTCCAAACAGGTGTAGCTGGTTTTTCGGGCAATGGTCCGTGGAATTTACCTTGTGCAGTCATGGTGAAATAGTATTTATCGTCATCTATTTTCTGTATATGTTTTGGTATAAGCTGGGCAACTGCAAAAAAAGAAGCGCAGACTCTGACAAAACATCTTAAATTCCCTTTCTGCACAAAAAGAAAATTCGGAGATCTGGTAAGAAGCGTGACAGATAAATCCTTGTTCTTCTTTCTGACTATATCCTTATGGAATATATTGAAAGTTACCGGGCGGTCAATTAGTACAGGTTCATATACCTTAAGTTCAGGATGAATTAGAAATGGCCATAAAATACCAGGTCCTCTTCCTGTCCTGCTCTTTATGTTATTAAAAATATCATCAGCCATCCTGGCAAATACAGGATTTTTTAGCAGATAGGACATATACATATATGCATGATAAAAACCATCCGGATAGAAGGAAGCGCTTACATCCCCTTCCTGTTTGTCTTTTCTATTGGAATTCTGAGTGAACATTGTAAAGTCCGGTTCGATGTAATACATCATAAGCTCAAGGTTTTTTCTTACACATTCAAGATAGTAATCATTCCTTGTTTCTTCAGCGATGATCAGAAATGCATTATTGCACTCTCTGTTATACATAGGAGACCTCTCAGTATATTCCCCAAACTCATCTATATCCACACCCTCATTCAGATATGCATCTGCAAGCTTCTTAAGGCATTCCATTTTAACTTCACTGTATAAGATAAGCGCAGACGAAGCTGCCATCCATCTGTGATTCGGAGTGATTGTTCCGCCATTGCATACGCCTTTTGATACCGGAACAAGATATTCAAAAAGCTTGTCCCTAAGAGCAATCTCATCTTCTGATACTGCATATTTCTTCATTATCCTGTATGCTCTTACAAGATAAATCGATATCAATATAGGACCGCATTTGTAATCGCTTTCCCTATTGTCGACTGTGTAGTCTTCCCGTTGAGCTGAATATAGATAATCTATAAGGCAGTTCATTATATATAGAAGGTTCTTGTCGTGGTAGAACTTGCTGTCACTACAGTAGTATCCAGAAGACATTGTTTCGATAGGTACGGCGTTATTTGCATAATCAGGATAGCCGTAAGCTCCGTACATGATATGTTCACTAGAACTAAACTGCTTTAAATTATACTCAATTGCTGCTTCGTTACCTCTTACTATGTCTAAATAGTGAGATTTCATTTTATGCTTCCTTTGTGCCTATTATATCAATAAACTCGTCAATATGCGTGAAACTTGTGTAATAGACTGTGAATGCGCCTTTGCT